>DAOOVO010000064.1:0-23673 GCA_035370245.1 Pseudobacteroides sp. | reverse complement strand
TTACCCGCTCTCAATCGTTCCAGATCGGTTTTAGATATATCTGTACTTTTCCAGTTCATATATTCATCCTCCCCTACATTAAGTCAAATGCTTTTGCCTGCTGTACCTTAGCACCTGACTTTAACTAAGGATCCCTTAATATCGGTATTTCCGTCCATTTTTATGCTGCTTGAGTTACAAACGATATCTATCCCTTCAGAGGCTTCTATATCTATTTTATCCGCATTAATAATAAGATCGTTTTCGCACTTAATTTTAAGCTCACTATCACACAATATTTCTATTCCTTTGTCTTCATGCATGCTTATCAAAACTTTATCGTCCTTTGCAGAAAAAGCAAGTTCCTTTTCTGTAAATTTATTTTCCTTTTTAAACTTAGTCCTGAAATATTTCTCATCAGGCTTCTGTATCTTGTCTCCGCCTTTTATCCCTCTTCTAATAGAGTCAACAATAACTCCCTCTTCTTCCCTGTTTGTAGGAAAGTACAATTTGACTTTGTCATCAAGCTCAGGCATACAATACCATCCTGTATTACTTTCAGAAGTGTGATTGGTAGAATAAGGAAACCAATATGCCTTATCTTTTGGCTGTTCCTTGTCAATATCAAGATGAACCCTAATATTATCTTCCATTACATCAATCACTTTGCCTTCTACTGCATTTTTACATGCTTTTTCATTTAATAAAAGATCCTGAGTCAAACCCTTTTTAGGTACAAGATAATATACATGCCTTAATACACTATTTTTAATATAGCTCATTGATTTGGATACATATAAATTTACATTTTTAAATGAAACCGAATCTCCAATATTTAATATTTTCTCAGTCTCTACTTCAAAATAGGTAAAGTCAGCCACATCAATACCCTCGACTTTATTTTCAGATAGCTGTCTATATTCTTCAATCCTTTTGCCTATGCTGTAATTAAACTCTTCTAAATTTCCCTTGCTACCTCCATCGGGGATTCCAAACCAAAACTTAGGTTTATCCGATAATTGATCAGGAACAAGACCGGTGTTAAAATGTGAAGCCATTCTCTTTAAAAATTCCCAGTCCGTCTCATCATACTGAATTATAAACTTTTCCAATTTTTTGCCTTTGGCAGCCATGTCTATGGAGTCGCCCGGATAGTCGGCAATAACCTTTTTCACAAGATCGGTATAGGCCATATCCTTATCCTGGAAGGAACGCCTTTTAAGCTTTACATCCATATTGAAGGTAGAAGAAGCTCCTAAAATATCTATATAATATACACCTCTAGCGGCCTTTATCTCTATTTCAGTTACAACACCTTTAAAAAGCTTGGTAGTGGCGGAATTATCATCTATCTGTGTAACTTCAATAATGTCTTTTATAGTTGCCTGCTCCACATATTCTGTTTTATTTTCTTCCGATATAATCCCTGATATGTATATTTTTGCATGATCATTAATGCTTCTCTCCATTCTAAAACTAAGAATGGTCTTAATATCATAAGGCGAATTAATCTTAACATTACCATAAGCTATTGTTTTGCTGCTCATAAAATCCCCCCTACCAAAGAAATGTCATAAGAATTATTGACCATCATCCGTAATACTGATGGTTCCAGCCCACATGCACATTGTTTTCGAACAATTGAGCATTGCAGGAAACATTTCCAATAAAACGTCCATTTTTACATTGAACCATGGTGCAACTGTCGCTGGTATACATGGCATCTTTTGAAGAGTACCACCGGCTGCAGCCGTTGCTGCCGCAACTGTTGGGTTAGCAAGACTGCTGCATAATCCGAAGGGCATTATATTAATCATTGGCTTGAAATCCATCATGTTGCCCTGCGGCTTGTTTTTTATATAGATTTTATGATCCATTGGAATTTTGAAAGTGCTTTCCTGACTTCCAAATGAACATTTTAGCTTTGCCCCCTGCACCACATAAGTTGCCATAAATAATCCCTTCTTTCATACTTGCTATATTTAAATGATTCACAACACAGCTAAAATATGCTTTAAACTATCCGGCCTTTTTAGCATCCTCTTCTTCTTTTTTCTTTTCTAAGTCAATAACTTTATCTTCATATTCGGTTTGTTTCTTTTCTGCTTCTTTAAGCTCCTTCATATCAGTTACTTCTTTTTTATCCTTAATCGACTTATAATCCTCATTATTTGGTAATTTTGCTATTTCCTCGCATTTCTCAATTGCTTTTTTATATCTAGCTATAGCTTTTTCAAATTCCTTAGTCTCGAAAGTCTTTGCTTCCTTAACAAGGTCCTCCATTTCCTTCCACTTTTTCTTAACCTCATTTGTAAAGGCAGCTAAAAGATTGTCCTGCTTCTCTTTCTCGCCTTTAGCTTTTTCAATTTCCTTTAATTTTTCATTAGCTTCGTCTGCCTTTTTTTCCGCCTTTTCTGCCATTTCAGTATAATAAATTTCATTTGCCAATTTCTTGGCATCTTCAAAAGCCTTTTTCGCTTCAGCAAACTTTCCTTCATCAAACAGCTTATTCCCCTGACTGAACAGGTCTATAACATTAAGACAATTTTTTGTGTTTTTAATCTTTTTATCTAAAATGTTATACATTTCTTCCTTACTAAAAGCATTGTTATCATACTGGGAGAAAAACTTAAGATTTCCCATGGCAGTAGTATAGCTTGTATTGGCATTCTTGAAATCCTGCCTGTCATACTGCTCGTCGCCCTCAAGCATTTTCTTTAATATTGAATGCTTTGTTTCAACCCTTTTGAGTGCTTCTTTATCATTTATTTCTTTAACAGCTTTTACTGCATTGGAATATGCTTCTTCGGCCTGACTATAAAGCTTATCCTTAATATTCTTATCTCCATCCTCCTCATACTGAAAGGCATTCTTCACTAGGTTTTTCTTTTTAATACTTCTCATAATCAAGCCGATTGACGTGACAGTTATTATAGGAATGAGGACCATTGCAATCTTTTTAGCCATTTTAAGCCTCTTATCCTGCTTTGGTCCTTCCTTGTAAACTTTATTCATAAGTATTACTGCAACTGTATAATTATCTATAACCTTGCCCTGTCTCGACAAGAATAAATCCTCAAGACCACATACTATTTCATCCGGCTCGGCACCCGATTTTAATGCTTCTACCAAATCCAAAGTATCAATATTTTCCCAGAATCCCGCAGTAGACATTATTACCGAATCCCCGTCATTCAACCTGAATTTCTTTGATATAAATGGGGTAAATCCTTTGGCATGACCGATAAAGTTTGTAAGATTGTTACGTTCATCATGAGTATTACATTCATCATCCGAAATCTTACCGGCATCAACCATCATCTGAGCAACACTCTGATCCTTACTTCTGAAGTTAAATCCACCATTTCTGAAATGGTAAAGTCTTGCATTACCGGAAATAACCCAAATCATATGAGTATAGTCTGTAACCATTATTACCATGCTTGATTTAAGCCTTACACTTGTACTGTTTGCAACAAGTTTTCTGTGTACTTGCATTATATAATTTTTTATTTTTCTTCTCGACATGGTGGGATTTTCTAAAAAATACTCAAAAAAACAGTTTGTCGCTAATTCAGCACTCTTAATTTCCTCATCCGAATCCAAACCATCTGCAGCAATATAACATGCATAGTCATCCAATTCCGAATATGCGAAGAAATCTTTATTTGTTCTATATGTTCCTGCTTCTGAAGTAAAGCTTGTTTTAAATTCAATGCTATTCTTCCTCATTGTCAACCTCCGGCATACATAACCCCTATACTAAACAATAATAAAATCACATGATAAGAAGTTTATTTACTAAATCACTGACATACTTCCATAATAATAATGGTAGCATTATCTTGTTTTGGGAAATTTTTAGCTTTTATCATCTCAATTATTTCTTCTGCAACCTCTTGTGGCTTTAACTTTGACATTAAAATTGTTTCCATCTCAATTTCAGAAATGCTGTTATATACACCATCACTGCACAATATAACCTTATCACCACGTTTAAGCTTTATAGGCTTTTCACATATTTCTATATCCTTTAGAACCTCAGCACCAAGATAACTTGTTATTCTTTTCTTCATGGGGTTATTTAGCATCTGTGCTTCAGATATCTTACCGGATATATATTGCTGTTCAAGCTCTGATTCGAATATATGCTTCTTGTTTAAGTTAATAACTTCGCCATTTCTAAAAAGTGCTATAGCACTATCACCTATTGAAACCCAATAGAGCATTTCGTCTGCAATAATAACAGATACAAGAGTAGTACCTGACCTTGCTCCCTTTGATCTGTCGAGGATAGCCCTATTGCTTATTCGTGATACATTCCTGAAAAAATCCTCTATGGGATAAATACTGTATGAGTTTGAAAACTCATCAATAAATGTATTAACAGCAATACTTGAAGAAACTTTTCCGTTAGTGTATCCTCCCATACCATCTGCCAATACAGCCATAATTCCTTTTTCATTTTCTACTGTAGAAAAGCTGTCCTCCTGCTCGTCTCTTTTACCTATTGTTTGTCCGTTACCAATGATAATATAGTTATCTTTCTTCCAAATTTTTAAACGATGCCTTATAAAAATAAGTATACAGACTACCACTAAAGATACGAGTACAAAAATATATGGCCCCTGCAAGTATTCCGTCATAAGAATCATTCCTCTTTATCATCGTTTTCCCAATCAAAATGTACACCACATAAAGGAATAAATATCAATTTGCATTTACCTATCTCAATAAGGTCATATGGCGATAACTCAACAGGTACAAATGCAACCTCGTTATTTCTATAGACCATACCTGCACCTTCACCTGGAATAAGATAAAAAACCCTTTGCTTCGGATCATAGCTTATAGATGCATGATTCCTTCTTGAGATTGATATATCTCCAATAATGGCAATATCCATATCATCGGATCTTCCGACAAAATTCCTTCCTTTTCTTATCTTATAGTCTTTTCCTTTTTGTTCACCTTCGATACAAACCAACCATCCAACAACAGGCTCAATACCTAACGGATCATCAGTAGTTTGTGTCTTCTCTCCATCAGTTACAGGCCTCATAACTCTATTTCCAGACTTTTCTAGCCCTGCATCGCAAAAAGGACACTTATTTCCATATCTTTTTGTATTATACATATGCCCATTTGGGCATCTAACCAAATCACTAGGCATGTTGACTCCTCCAAATTTCTAATACTTTAAAAAATTATTTTAAAACAAGCTTAGTATTTGCAATGTAAAGTGTATCTCCCACACTAAGTTCGTATTGTTTTCCTGCTTCAAGCTTTAGCTTGAAATCATCATTTTCCTTCTTTAATCCTGTACCGTTAGAGGAACCTATATCCTCAATATACCAGTTATCCTTTGCAAAATTCATTACCGCATGCTGTCTGCTTACCAAAGATGAATATGTGGTATCGGATAGATCTATATCAACCTCGTTTTCATTTGAGTTTTTACCAATGAGAAGCGATACCTTACCCTTGATATTCCACGTCTTAATACTTACCCCATCGTCATCTACCAAAATAACTTTTGTTATACTAGAGCCCTTAAAGCCGTTAAACCCGATGGAAATGAACTTAAACACCCCAAAACAAACAATCAATATAATAGCAGCATAACCAAAATAATCAAGTATGGGTTTATCATCAATGAAAAATATAAAGTATAATGTAGCTAAAGTTATAATAACTATAAGAATATCAATGATCATTATCCAAAGAGCCTTTTTCTTGTCTGAATAGGTCTCCATCTTTTTTTCATTGACATATTTCTTGATATTATTCTTTATATCGGGTACTTTCCCACTATTTCCCATAAGGCAACCCCCTTAAAAAATAATCAATATTACTTTTTTCTCTTGAATCCAAAAAATTGTTCAAAAGCAGCTGTGGTATCAAGAGGATTTTTCTTTTTTTCCTTTTGTTTTTCAGTTTCTATATTAACTTTGTTGGTTCTAGGATTGAATCCAAAAAACCTTTCAAAGCTTCTTTCAACTTCTTCAAAGTCAAACTTGACAGGCTCTGCAGGTTCCGACCTTGAACTTTTCGGTCTTCTTCCTTGTTGTTGGGAAGAATCATTACCTCTTCCATCAAGCTTGGCATCATATGATTTCCTTTTATTTTCATCACTTAATGTATCATATGCTTCCTTTATCTCAATAAACTTTTGCTCGGCCTCTTTATTGCCCTGATTCAAATCTGGATGATACTTCTTTGCAAGCTTTTTATATACTTTTTTAATCTCTTCAAGAGTTGCACTTCTCTGTACTCCTAAAATCTCATAATAATTTTTCATAACACTAATCCTTTCAAAGATTCAGATTAAAACTGTTCAATTTTAATCTACCTTAAATACTATTAATCTTTTGCATTTATATTTTGCTAAATGTAAGATTAATAACGTATTTAATGTACCTCAACCTTTTTAAGTTTAATTCCAATATAATCACTTCTAATTATGTTTTCAACTACATCCAGATCTACAATGATAAAGCATTCATGTATTCCTTTTACAGAAAATATATGTTCCCCGCGTAACTTATTACTGTCTAGCACCAATCTCTTTATTGTATCATCCGGATTGAACTCACTTAATCTTGAAAGGCAATCTACCTTCTTTGGAATAACCAGATGATAAAGGTGTGTTTCCATATGCTTGGGATCTCCAAACACAACAGGTTTATAAAAACCTTCTTTTTCAAACATGTCAAATACCTGTTTAATCTTATCGGATATAAGTAAAACAGGCCTATCTATAATGTCTATATACTCGCATTCGTCCTTTTCCTTTATATAAACCATTACAGGATCGGTATTTAATGCTTCAATATCTGCATTCCTAACAAAATCTCTATTTATTACCTTTGATAATCCTATAGGCTCAGCATAGTTCATTACTCTTTCATCCTGTAATAATATATAGTACTCCATCCTGTTCCACCTGTATCTAAATAGTTAATAAACAACAATTGTTACAGGATTTAAAAGGCAGAATTTTCTGCCTTTTAAATCCTGTCAAACATTATATACGTTTATGTAGCAATGAATAAAGTATCACAAGGAATATTCCTTATGCACCATATCCGCCTTCAATCTTAACGTCTTTAATGTTTTCTCTCTTTTGCTTGATTATGAGAGTAAACTTTCCTTCACCTTCAGTATCATTGAACTCTTCAATATAATCGACACAAAAAGCTTCTGTAAAAGTATATTCTCTCATAACGAAGCTACCAGCAGTCTGAGTAACAACAATATTCTTATATGGCAGAGCACTTTCAAGTGACCATTTTGCCATTTTTTTAGTTTCTTCCTCAGCTGCCTGTAATAAATTTCCTCTAATTTCGAGGATTGCTCCAACGTCGTGTGATCTTGCATTTGAATCATCAGGAGTATCAGTCTTGTAAATAACAGACTTAATAACCTTCTCATCAAGAGTAAAGGAATCTCCTCCTCCACCTACACTTGCAGGTGTTGCAGCTAATTTGAATGCCATAATTGAACCCTCCTTATTCTTAATAAATTAGTTAATATATATTAATACTAAATGCATTAATACCTATTATTGAAATAATTAACTCTTCGAAATAACAACTTCCAGGTTCTTAACATTACCGTTAAATGTTAAGTCAATATTACACATATTGGTCATCTCATCTATTGAATAGTTGAGATCATCACCTGGCTGAACTATTGAATTAATATACCTTGAGTCAGCCTTCCAAACTTCCTTCTGGCTCTTTGGATTATTACTGAAGAACCATTCGATTTTGTCCTGTTTAAAGTCATTTGTTGTAAATCTCAATATTCTTTCAATATAAGTACTTACTGTTGTTTTATATATTGAATCGAAGCCGTTGTCTGTCATAGCAAGACTTCTAGCTTTATAAACGGTAATTCTCTTTACATCCTTGCCATCTACCTGAGCATTTTCAGAAGAGAATACAAAACCAAAGCTTCTCTTATTGATTTCATCCTTTATGTTATTGGTAAAACCTGTTATTTCCTTAGCCATGGTTGTTGTCATTCTTAAGCTATAATCTTCTCTTTCAATGTCAAACCTCACTCCCGGATAATTCCTGCTGACATTTTTGAATATTTCCCTAAGGTATTCAGGACACTGATATGCAGCTACTAACCCTGCTGCTACATATGAAGCATCAACATAAACGCCCTGTATCCACAGCTTCATTATATCTTCTTTAGAATCTGAAACCTTAACTTTGCCATCTTCTGTCTTCTGTATAATTGTATCAATAACAACGCCTGACTTATCCTTAGGAATTATCGTAAAGTTCGGCAGGCACGGAATGGCAAACTCACTGTAATCCTGTCTTGTCATTACCTGACATTTATCCATGTACTTATCAACACCCATTGTAGCAAGGTTATTGAATGTAGTTTCATCATTTGCCTGGAAGTTGAAAAATACCTGAACCCTGTACTTTTTAAGTATCTGCAGCAATGCTGTAAGGGACTCCAAAGTATTTCCTTCTTTTTTAACTTCTTTATTGCCGGCAAATATCGCTCTTCCTATTTTGGGCTTTCCGGAAGACTCTAACTCTATTGCCGGAACAATTCCAAACCAAACTGTATTAGAAAAATCATTTTTTGCATTTACTGTATTGAGGTATGTTTCAAGTCTTGGTATATTGTTGCTTTTTACAGTCATATCAAGTTTATTGTTTGAAATGATAAGTGAAGGCCTCATACCTCTTGTCTTTGTATTGTATTGGTCAAAGAACATTTTTACACCAAGAATCTTTTCAACCAATGGCTTGGATGCTTTAACAAAATCATCCTTCGCCTTTGTATAAAACTCAAGGTATGCTCTGTAATTTGCAATCTCTCTATCGATATCAACCTCTGTTAAAGTCGCAGGCAAGGGACAAAATGTCCTTACCACAAGATCCTTAACATAGGAAGATGGCGAATCGGTAACAGCTTCATAATCTGATTGAAAAATTTCAACAAGGCTGTTGGTGTTATTTTCGGAAGCAAGCATAAGTGCATTGCTCTCTTCTTTAGGTGCTTCAATTATTTTGAGCTCTCCTGTCTCGCCTATAGTAAGCATACCTACCGATACAGCTTGTGATTCTCCACCGTTTTCTCCGCCTCCTAAAAGAAGCCTTGTTTTTATGTCTTCTATCGCAAGTGGAAGCATTGCCATAACATTATTATAGTTCTGCCTTGCTTCTTCAAATTTAATGTTTAATTTATCTCCCAAATCAAGCTTTTTTGGATCACCATCATCCAACTCTTCATACTTTTCATAAAGATAGTGAATTTCCTTTCTGGCTTGTCTTATATCATCCATAACCTTTTTAGGAGATATCATATCCAAAACCTTGTCAAACCTGAAATCAACATTTATAATACCCTGACTTCTTTTTGTGTCTATCAAAGTAAACAGCATTTTAAGGAAGTCATTGTTGTGGTCAAGCTTGATTTCTGAAATATATTCTGGTGGTATATTTTCCGGTCTTTTTAGCGTATAAACAACAGCACCTTTTCCATCATCAGCTGCTGCATTAAAGAAAGAGTAAACACTTGGTGAAAACTTCTCCAAAAACTCGTCAAAGCTTCTTACAAGTAGTTCCCTGTTAATCTCCTTAATTTTCTCATCATCAAGACTGTCAATCCCCTTAACGTCACCTACAAGAGTCAGAAGATCCAATCTTTCCGGATTAATTTCTTCAAATAGAATACATCTATTCGTTTGATTAATGATATCCATTTTTATCCCCCTTAGTTTCTCAAATATAAAAGTCAGAAATAAAAGTAATTAATCAGTAGCATATTTATATAATTAAATTTATAATCCGCTCACAGAAACAACATCATTTTTGTCTTTCTTCTGTTTTAAATAAAGACTGAATAATCCTTTTCCTGAGGACGAAGAATATGATTCAGAGTAATCCACGACAAAAGCATTAGGAAATGTTACCTTTCTAACAGTCTTTTTGTCTTCTCCTATGATCTCAACATCAACATTCCTGTAAGCCTGACCGTCATCAGATGGCAGCAGTGACCATGAATAAAGGCCTATAGTAGGTTCTCCATAACCTATCCTGCCCACTATTTCAAGTACATTTCCAACATAATTTGATTTGGCATCTGAGTCATTAGGTGTATCAACCCTGCAACTTACTGACTCTATACATTCTTCAAGAGTAATACCTCCGGATATTGTTACTTTGAAAGGCATATCTCAGACCTCCCCTTATAATTTAATTTATAATTAATCATTTAATCCATAAATCAACGTTATCTCCTGCTTTTCTGCATTCCATAATGTTTCAAATCCAAGTGATTCACTTACAAACCTCAATGGGACCATTGTTCTGCCGTTAAATATAAACGGTGCAACATCGAGTTTTACCATTTTTCCGTCAACCAAGGCATAATTAATATCAACATAAAGATCTATTGACTTTGTGCCGAGTTTAATTGAAACTTTTCTTTCTTTTTCATTCCATCCAATAGTTGCTCCATCAATGTGCTGTGTAATATATCTTACCGGTATTCCTGTTCTATTATTTTTTATAACAGGCCATACTCCCTCATCCATTTTATACTCAACACTATTGACAGTATATGTCGATTTATTTACCGTATAGCGAAAAATCGCATTTGTAGTTTCTATTGTAGGAGTTACTGTTACTGTAGTAGGTGTTGCCGATACTATTGCAGGTGTAACAGATGGTGTTGTCACACCAATATCTGCTTCATCAAGATCAGTATTTTCCAATTTCTTAAAAATCTTTTGGAATAGCATTAATTTTTCTTTCGGTATAGCAGTTACACGCTTTGTAGAATCTACAGGATCTACATCCTTTAAATAAAGGGTAGTCAAAAACGCCAGATTTTCAATTCCATATGTATCGGTTAGCTTATTATTGTCTATATATAATTCCTTAAGATTTGTAAGTCCACTGATTGGTGAAGCATCATCAATGGCATTTCTACTTACCTTAAGGACACTAAGTTTCTTTAATCCTGACAAAGGACTTAAATCCTTTATTTTATTATTTGCTACTTCCAAAACAGTCATTTTTTCAAACTTACTTAAAGCACTTATATCAGTGATCCCATTATTATTTAATTTAAGGCTTTCAATCTTTGTAAGGTTTTTAAGGGGCTTTATGTCCAATATGCTATTATTTGACAAGTCAAGTCTTTTCAAATTTACCATGTAATTTAGTCCTTCAATTGAAAGAATCTTTTTATTGGAGGCATTAAATTCGGTAATATTTCTTAAATCCTTTGGCTCTATTTTTCCATCTTGCTTTTTGATTGCAGCCCTTATAGCCGCTTCTAAATTGCTGTCCAATTTTACATCAAATTTGACATCCATTTGCTTTATGTTTTCGTAAAACATTGCTATAGGTGTAAAGACATCCAATGAAGGATCATTTCCACTAACATATAAAGAAGTCAATTTTTTTAAGTTTTCAAGTGCGGACAAATCACTTATCTTGTTGTTTTTTAGATTCAAATATGTAAGATTCTCAAAATATTTAAGCTCATCAACACTGGTTATGCCCTTTCCCGATAAGTCCAAGGAAGTAATGTCCTGAATATCAAACTTATATATTTCTCCTTCAGGTTTTTTAATGAGCGAACGTACTGTTTCTTCAAAAGCCTTATCTTTAAACTCAATGGGCTTATTCTTTGTAATATAAAGCCTATTGAGTTCAGATGAAAAACTCACTTCTCCACCAAACTGCTCAACAATATATTTTAAAGCAACCACATATACATTTTCTTTTTCAGTTTCCTGTGTTTCAGGATTTAATGTCTCAATCGTATATAGCCCCATCACATTAAAAGGAACAGTATGAGGAACTCCGTTTATAATAACTGTCTTATTTCCCTTGGTGACTACCATTTCCTTGTTCAATTTTTCATATGTCAGTTTATATGTATCGGTAGTTACAACCTGTGTTGAAACACCAAGTGCATCACATAGTTTTTCAATTGGGAAATACGTAATTCCATCAACATCAATTGCACCCGGATTTGCCACAAGTTCCGCACCATTCACATACACAGTCCTTTTACTGTCTGCTTGGTTCATAACTCCAAAGCTATTTATGCAAATTATAAAAGCAAGCATCATAACAAGACTTTTAACTGACTTTTTTTTACTACTGAACATTTATTATCTCTCCTCTAACTTTTATTAATGATTACCAAAATCTATCGTCGGCGTTGGTGTTCTTTTTATCGGTGTTGGTGCCGGTTTTGTCGGCGTCGATTGTTTCTTTGTCGGTGTTGGCAACCTTTTCGTTGGCGTCGGTTGTTTCTTTGTCGGCGTAGGCAGCCTCTTCGTCGGTGTCGGTGGCTTCTTTGTAGGAGTCTTTATAATCGACTTCGTAGCTACAGGCCTCGGTGTATTCGTCGGCTGCAGTATTGGTGTATTCGTCGGTGCAACAGTCGGATCCTCCGTTGGTTCCTCTGTCGGCTCCTCTGCTGGTTCAGTTGCAGGAGTCTCTGAAATTGTAGGCTCCGGAGTCACAGGCTCTGTTGGCTCAACATCAGAAGGAACAGGCGTTAACTCCAACACAGTAGGAGACGGCTCAGGCCCAGGTGTACCTTTACCGGGAAAAACAAATGCCACAAATAATATGGCTATAAAATTAAATATTATTAGCCCTCTAATAATATTTAAAACCTTAAGGTATTTTTCTTTATTATCCATTATATCCCACCCAATAAGCAAATTTCATAAAGATGATAAAACCAAAAAATCAATTAAGATATGGTGATAATGTAATTTAAATAAACCCTAAAATAAAAAATACAAAATTATGCTACTATAATACAAAATATTTTTTACTTTAACAATTTACTATTAATTTTTCTTCCACTTCTTCCGAAATTATTATATTGTCTCTACGCCAAAATTTTATCACACGCATTATCACATGTCAATGTATACCATATTGCGTATTTGTGTATTTTCTTTATATATTTATTGTATTTTGAAAATAAAAAAACTTAATATCTCGCAAGAATTAAGTATAATTATAATCCATCATATTACATTTCATAAAATCTATTCATTGAAACTCAGAATTATAAACGAATTCAATATCGCCTTTTTTTACATATTTCTATATTGTTAGTAAATAACACCATAACATTTTAACTATTCAGTTGATGAGAGTTATCTCTTGTATATCTATGCTTATGCTTCTGTTTAAAATATTCAAGATATGTAAAAAACTTTAGAAGCTTAATAGAGCGAAATCTTTTTTTGTAGTTAAGCGATAGGTTTTTCATTATAACATAAGAATATAATCTTGATATCTCATAGTTACAATTCCTGAGTTCTTCAATTTCATCCTTTATATTTCTCTCCTGCGAGTTTTGAGGTGTTACTCCGCTCAAGTAATAATATATTGTAGCGGCAACGCTATATACATCGGAAAACTTACCCTGCTTTGAGTCTTTTGAGTAAAACTCCAATGGTGAGAAGCCATGGCTGAAGAATATTTTCTTTGTCTTCTTATCCTTATAACTTACCGCAGAACCAAAATCTATCAACACAGGCCCTCTATCTTTATGAAAAATAATATTAGAAGGCTTGATGTCCCTATGTATAATCCCCTTTTTATGGACATGTTCAACAGCATCGAGTATAGGCATAATGACATCCTTAAAGAGGCTCGGAATAAAAATGGATTTTTCTTCCTTCATATGTTCGTTAAGAGTTTTTCCCTCACAGTATTCCAAAACAATATATCCGGTGTCATTTTCCTTAAACTCATCAATACACTTAACTATATTTTTATGATTGTACTTTTTGAGAATAACACCTTCATTTATAAAGTTATCTACCGCTTCGTCATAAACCTTTTTGAATGAAGGCATCCTGTATACTAAAGTCTTTCCATCCATATCTCTTAATACTTTACCCTTTGGATAATATTCCTTCACTATACATTCAACACCGCATGTCATGTCCTCACACAAATACACAATCGACAAGTCACTGACATGAATTTTCTTTTTGATTTTGTAACGTTCCTTAAGGATAATGCCTTCTTGAAGCCATATAAAATCCATTTAAACCTTAACCTCCAATAACCCAACCACCCCCCTCCTTTGAGGGAAAGTTTACTCGCTAAAAATCAACATTAATCCTTTTTTTGGCAAAGTATTAATAAATAGTTATTTAACATTTGAATTAAATACGATTAATCTTTACATTTATCTGTCGCAAAATTCTGTAAAAGCGTCGGTTATTTTGCTCTGCCAAATGTAAGATTAAGAGTAATAACGTATTTAATATAAGACATAAAGATTAATTGATTTTATAAATAAATAATAACTTTGACACACTATGAAAGTCAATAGCTACCAATAATATATGCTAATATAAACACGCGATACAAAAGTTATACAACACAAAAATTGTTGATAATTTTATAAAATATGATAAAATTAATTCAAATACATGGAAATCATTACCGAGGTTTAAGAGGTTTAAATATAGATAAAATACGATAAAAATTTATTATCGATTATCATACACTAATTGTATTTTTTATTGCTTGATTTTTAATGAAGAAATGGAGGGGGTAAAATGTCAAACATTTTAGCAGGTCATGAAATTCAAATATTGCCGTATGATATTCATCCCACTGAATTAGTTATTGTTAGAAGGATTAACGAGCATGTTAAAGTTCACTTTACAGCTATTGTTCCTGAAGGGCAGAAGGATAAATATATACAAATGACAGACATACAATCCAAGATTGAAATTAATCATAACGGAAAATCTTCTTCCACACAGCTCTTTAAAGGAATAGTAACCAATATTGAGGTTAAATCTTTCAGAGACGTTTATTATCTTGAGGTAGAAGCTGTATCATATTCATTCAATCTTGACATTAAGCTTATTAGACGCTCCTTTCAGGATAAAGATATGGCATATACCGATCTAATCAGAAAAGTAATCAAGGATTATTCGGGTGCAGACTTCATTGATGAAGCAGCTAAAAGCTCCAAGCTTGAAAAATTCATTATTCAATATGATGAAACTGATTGGGAGTTCTTAATAAGAATGGCTTCACACTTTAATACCGGACTTGTTCCCGACCCCATATCCGATAAACCCAAGTTCTGGTTTGGAGTGCCTGAGGGAAAAGGCAATAGTCTGGATGAGTTTAATTTCAGCGTTTCCAAGAAAATAAGAGATTTCAGATACTCCTCCGAAAACTTTATAGAAGGTATAGACGATAAGGATTTTATATACTACAAGGTTGAAACCGATAAAATATTGAATATTGGAGATTCTGTGAGCTTCCAAAACAAAACTCTATATGTGTACGAATCTATTGGAAGACTTTTGGATGGTGTGTTTAGACATGAATATACACTTTGTCCTAAGAAGGGTCTAAGTCAGGACCTTATCCTTAACGAAAAAGCAGTAGGCTGTTCAGTAGAAGGTAAAGTAATCGAGATAAAAGAAGACAATATAAGGGTTCATCTGGAGATAGATAAAGAGCAGCCAAAAGAAAAGGCATATTGGTTCCCATATTCTACAGCTTATACCACAGAAGGCAACACCGGCTGGTATTGCATGCCTGAGCTCGATGATTATGTTAAGTTGTATTTCCCTACCAATAAGGAAGAAGAAGGAGTCATCACCGACTCAATTAGAAGGCGTACAAAGGGCGGCGACTTTATTAAGGATCCCGATGTGAAGATATTCAGAACCAAATTCGGCAAACAAATTCTTTTTAATGACAAGGAAATTGTCATATCTGCAAAGGATGATGAAATAGTAATCAAGCTTAACGAAGATAATGGCATTGAAATATACAGCAAAAAGGATATCAAAATAGTTGCAGATAAGGGAATCTCCATGGAATCCAAACAAACAATCCAGATGTCTGCAGCAACAGGTATTGGAATCAAATGTAAGAACAGCCTGATTGAAATGAATGGAATTACTACAATAAAAGGTGATCAGGTTAAAACCAATTGATATGGTATAACGCCATTCATAATTGTGTTTATATTTGTACGTATATTTGATATATTATTATATTAAAATAACTCAATATTATTTGTATAGAGGAAGAAACAATATGGAAGATATGTCTAACCTAAAGGATGTAATAATTCCCGAAAGATTAAGCAAGATGAAAGACTTGCAACAGCATAAGCTTTTATATGATATTATAAGGGATTTTCTTAACAATCTTATAGATTATCAGGAAACTGCTAACAATAGGCTTGTTGAAAGGGTCTTTAGTGAAGTTGAGGATGTTGAGAGCAGATATGATATATTTGTGACAATTTCAAAAAAAGAAGATGTTAGTCCTATTGATGAGTTTTTATTCCCTGTTTTTCCTGAAGATTTAGAGATTAAAGAAATAAGTTCATTTGATATACTTGATGGAATAAAAAAAGGAGAGGACATAAAGCTATCTACTGTATTTTTAAAATGCGACTATACGGTTATCAGGGAAATAGCTAAAAGTGCCCGCAAATTTTCCGGAGAGATAATTACAGACAGAAAAAGATACAGGATTAAAGTCAAGCTTGTTCAGAATAAATCCTATTCAAATGAAGTGGAAAATTTATATAATATTTTCCAGAAAAATAGTGTGGCCTGGAAGACTCTTAATAACCCTTACCTCAATAAGTTCTTTGATGTAATTCTCACAGGATGTGAAGGTATGATTGAGGAAGATGAGGAAATTCAGGAAATAACATTTAATCTGGAAGAATATGAACAATACAAGTTATCGGACATGGTGCTTTTGTGGAATGTTCAGAAGTTAAACCTTAAAAGTGATGGATTTCCCATGCCTGCTATAGATAATGTCAACTTTGAGCACTCCATATCATTGAGCAAGCTGGGCTATGAAAACGGTTACCTTGTAGATGTAAATGAAGCTCTGGTAAAATATGTTAAGCGAACTCAAGAGGAACTGGTTATTATATCACCTATGGAATTGGCAAGTACCTGGGACATTATCAAGATAACTCAGAATCCTCAGGAAGAAAAGAGAAAAACCCACTATGAGCTTGTATCAAACCGTCGCAGACCCGGATTTATAAATAGATTTGCTCAAAAACAAAGTTCAATTATAAGAACAAAAGGCGAGATATCAAGAATTGCCAATTCATTTGATGTTTCAAAGTATTTTGAGCTTGTAAGCATAGAAATTCTTCCGGGTAAAGTCGGATCAGCAACAACATATGATATGAATTCATTTATAATAGACGATATCAGAATTGGAAATGACAAAAAGATAATGCACTTAAAATTTAAATCGGATTATAAGGATAATTTTCTTATTCATGACCATTTAAGCTTTATTGTGTCTGAAATCCAGATGTATTTTCCCGAATATGAATGTGAAGGGGAGTTAATATGAATTATATCTGGGATATTATAATAAAAGCACGTCAGCTTGGAATAGACGAAACAAAAATCAAGTTTATTGCTGCTAAAAGCTATTCTCCATATATGGAGCTTAGCAATGAAAACATAAATTTCAAGGATATTGAGCAGGAAGTTGAATTAAACCCTTATTACAGGTTTTTTGAAATTTTTAAAAACTTTTTCAGCCTGGATAATTTTGAGGACCTTGAGCTTAGAGAAACATTGTTTGATATTGCAATCCACTTTCTAACAAGCATCGACCTCATGTCAGGCATGAATAAAAGAGAATTCTACTCCAGGTTTATCATAACGGATATCAATAACGGCCTTCTTGGAAATGAAATAAAGGAAGGCTTTCAGTTGTTTGACAGGATGGATAAAATCGTTATAGCACAGAACATTATCAGGCTGTACATAACTGGTGAGGGACTTTATCTATTGAAAGACACTGTAAGAAGGATTTTCCATAAATCCACTATATATGCCAATTATGAGACAATTGACGAATTGTTGTTTTATATACCTTATGAGCGAACTGATCTTAATGTGGCTAAATTCGAGTTTATAAAAACAATATTCCTACCCATAAATTTTCGGGTGGAAGTATATTGGATGGATCACTTCGGCATTATAGGTACCGATGAAACCATGAAAATAGATAAAATTGCATTATATTGATAAATTTTAGGGGGGGATTCTTATTAATAATATAAATAGAAACGGTATTAAAAGATTATATAAAAAGGCTGAGCTTATTGAGATGACAACCTTCCAGCTTCGTACCATCTGCTATGATGAAAAGCTGGTAAAAGGAATTGTCGATCACCTTGACAGAGAGAAGCTTATTAGCACAATCCTGAAATTCAGGAGTGCTGAGGAGAGCCTTTTAATTAAAGACTACAGGGAAGCCGGCTTTGAAAAAATAGATAAAATTATCAAAAAATATCTTGTAACTCCTTTACAAGACAGGGAAAAGATTAAAATACCTGCAAAAATTACCTTGTATAATGATATCGGCCTGAAAAAGGAAGATATGTACAGAATTGAAGTTGAAAACGATATAGAAGAATCCAATGTACTGCTTGTAAATGAAAACAACAATCTTTGCGGGATATTTAATCTTTTAAAGGATACCACAAAAGAAAACTCTTACTTTCTTGTTGTTAACAACAATCTGAAGATTGAGAAAATAAACAGCAAGAATTATAGCTTCCTGTTCTTTAAAAAGGATGATTCGGAATATCTATACAAAGTATATTACTCCGACAAGCCTCTTCCAACACCAAATCTTCAATACTACAAAGTTCCTGTAATAGATTTGGAATTTAGGGAGCTTGAGGAAACAGATACTGTTCTCGCAATAGACTTCGGTACCTCCAATACTACGGCAGGTGCTTTCTTAAGCAGCAGTTATGTTTCGTCTCCATGCTATAACGACATTCTTAACGGTAGAATAAAGCTTAATGAAATTAATATTGTTAAGTTCCTGGATGTTACGAAAAAGGACGAAAAATGGATCGATATAATACCGACATTAGTCTATGTTGCAGACTGTTCAGACCCACATAATGTAAAATATATATATGGGTATGAAGCAAAAAATATTTTAAGAAGATACGACTATACAGGAAATGCAAGCTTTTTCCAGGGTATCAAGAGATGGGTCAACAATTATCATAAGATGGAAGAAATCTATGATGAAAAAGGGCATACTGCATTAGTCAGCAGAGGAGACATTATAAGGTCCTATATAAAGCATATTATTCAAATTGCTGAGCACCAGTTTAAATGCAAGTTTAAAAATATACATATATCGAGTCCTGTTAAGCTTAAGCAGCAATTCTTGGAGATGTTTCAGGAGATTATTCCGGAATACAACCTCGAAATCGAAGATGCCCTTGATGAAGGAATTGCAGTATTATATAACACAATCGCAGACCAAATTGACAAAAACAAGTACACTGACGGTGATGAATATAAGGCACTTATAATAGACTGCGGAGGCGGTACTACCGACCTTTCCTCATGTTCCTTCAGAATAGAGGAAGGTTATATATCCTACAAGATTGATATAAATACAACCTATGAAAACGGTGATACCAATTTTGGAGGAAACAATATAACATATAGAATACTGCAGTTTATGAAGATACTTTTTGCACAGTATTATAAAAATAAAAACGAATTGTTTGATATTGACCACCTTATAGATCTGCCAAGCGGTGATATATTCAGGTATGTTGACGAATACGGCGTTTCAATGGTGTATGAGAGATTCGAAAACTTCTATAGAGAAGCAGAAAAGGTAATTCCTACAAGATTTAAGGAATACGAAAACAAGTTGAGTGAAGATTACCAGAGAGTTAAAAACAATTTTTACTTCCTATGGGAAATCGCCGACAATATGAAGAAGGAGTTTTTCCAGAAAACAAACATACTTAGAAACAAGTTCAATTGTACCGACATTGACGGTCAAGAAAGCGATCTTCATATAACCACACTGAATAAATGGTGCCTTTCAATTATAGATAAAGGTACTTTTAAGACTGTTTATGAAGTTCCTGATATTGTATTTAATATAAAAGAAATAAATAAGCTTATAAAAGGCGATATATACGAAATCGTAAGGAAGTTTCTTGACACTTTCTACCAAAACAGAAAACTTCAGGATTACTCCATTATTAAGCTAACAGGCCAATCCTGCAGAATTGACATTTTCAAAGAGGCTTTAAAGGAGTTTGTGCCGGGAAGGAGTATTGAGTTCAAGCAAAGGAAGGAAGATGACGAGAGCATTCCCGATCTTAAGCTATCCTGTTTAAGAGGTGTTTTACGTTATCTCAACTCTAAAAAGATCGGTGATATTGAAGCAGTAATAAGAAACAACGTTCCTGTTATTCCATACTCTGTAAGTGCCCTTACATTTAACAAACAGGAAAAGATGCTCATATGCAGTTTGGATAAGGTAACTCAGGCAAAAGGCTTTATATCAAGGCCTATTGGAGTATTGGAAGTGGAATTTTTCTTAAAGAGCCACGAGGGTGCATTAAGACAGAAGTATATATATAAAAATGATTTCAACGATTATAAAAGAATTTTGCCTGAAGAAATAACACAAGAATATCAAGGAAAAATAATGCAGGAGGATACAGATACTATACACAACGGTGAAATTCGTTTCTTTCTCTATGCTCATGATAAAAACTGGGGTTTCCATGTGGTACCAATTGCAAGAAAAGAGGACCATCTATATATCGGTAAAAAGAAATTCTTTGCCTTTGAGGATGATTTATCCGAGCTTGATTTCTTTGACGGTTTAAAATAGCATGGTCTGGGGGAGGCGTTATAATTGTTTTCAAATATTTTCCCAAACTTTGGAAAGGGCAGAATACTTAAAAAAGAGATGTTGGAAAACTTAAGGGATTTTCCAAGAAACTTTTTCGACATCTATTTTAAGAATTATTCAAACGGCATAATTGCAGGTACCGATATACATATCGGCGGTAATAACATCACCGTCAAAAGCGGTATTATTAAGCATAACGGTCGGATTTACATGTTAACAGATGAGTATGAGTTTCCTTATTACAATACCAACAAGGAAGTTGTAATAAAGGTAAAGTTCCTTGGAGACAGCTCTGAGGGAGACTTCAGCACATATAGAACCAAAATTTTTCTTGACGATGTCATTGAAAAAAGTGAGGATGAATTAGAACTCGGCAGGTTCAAACTTCGTGAAGGTGCAATATTAAGATCGGTTTATACGGACTTTTATGACTTTGAAACTGAATTTAATACAGTCAACATAATAAATGCAGAGTATTCGGGCTATGGTAAAAGCACATTAAGTCCGGATATACTAAGGTATTTTTCTAAGATAGTGCTAAAACACCATTCGGAAAACATTTATGATGTCAGCTTTGCAATGCATTGCATAAGCGAAAATGAAGTCACAAGGGATATGATCATATATTATATAGCAAACAGGTTAAAAATTGAATATAAGGATTATACCAATTTAGAGATATATAAGTATTTAAAGACAATTGTCAAGGAAATTGAAAGTGGCGTTAAGAAAGTTGAGGTACGTCCTAACAGGCCTACCAGAATTATTGTTGACTAATAAAAGCCGGGATAGAAAAATACTCCCGGCTTTCTTAGTGTAAAAATGCCATTATATATTTTTACATCAAAGAGCAATCTCAAGCTTTATAAGCTTTGCCAGTATCTTAACATCCTTCTTAAACAGAGTAGTCGTTACAAGACTTCCTCTATTGCTCACAATCAGATATTTTGAGGCATCAATAGATTTGACCTGCCTTACAACTCTTCTTCCATTTATCTCAACAAAATAGATTCCGTCTTTTTCAAAATCATGTACACTGTGGCAAAGAGCAATATCACCATTGCTTATCCTAAAGCCTGCCATATCATCGTCTTCTATGAACAAATAAAACACCTTATCCTTTGGGTACCCTTCAATTTTGTTGGAAATTATGGGCATCTTCCTGGTATCAACAGCCTTGTCCATCTTATAATTATATACAGGGACTGTTGCCAAAACTCCTGCTAACGCATCATTCCATATATCCTGGACCGGCTTTTCAACTATCCTTACCACATTAGGATCAGGTTCAGGTTTATTGTATTTTTCATCGTCATATAAATCAACCTTGCCTATTTCTTTCCTTAATGCTTTTGAAATTTTATTAACCAGTTCTTCACTCAGTATTTTCCTGCCTGATTCTACATCTATAATATATGTTTCAGATACACCCACAATTTTCGCAAGCTGCTTTTGTGTCATACCCACTTCCTTTCTAAGTCTGCTGATTTCATTGCCTAATCTGCTCATATACATTCTCCTAACTATATAATACGTTATTACTCTTAATATACATGATGTTTTTTAATATTTATTATAAATTATGTTTACAATTTTGAAAACACAAACACAAATGTCCTCAAATGCCTCTATTAGAAAATATTATTCGAGTTAGCGTAAAGTTATTGTAGGGAATGAGACATAAAATACCATATAAAATTGAAAAGAAGATGACATCCTGTTAAGATATTAATACAAAAAAAAATCTAACAGAAAGGATGACATCTTCTATGTATAATAGTATACAACATTTTAATGAATTTGGGGCAAAAAGAATTGAAAAAGATTATATCCCCCTATGAAATTTTTTGATAAAATATACATTGATAACACATGAATAATATGGAAAGGAAGGAGATGAAAAGCAGAGAATGTCATACAAAGTTACTGTGGGAAATGCTGTTTTAGAAAAATGTATTGAAAGTGTTCAGTTTAATGTTTCTACTCCAAGTGATTACATATTTACTTCTAGATGTAATAATAAAAATTTAATAAAAATAACAGGAAATATTGATACTGAAGAAAGTACTGTTGTACTCTATTAATGGGCGTTACTTCATGCAACTAATCCTGAGTGTTATAAAGAAATGATTATAGAGCATTATAAAGAAGAAAAATTGCTGAGAAAAGTTACTTTTTCTAAAGCATTTGTGGTAAAATATAGTGAGAGTTATTCAAATGATAAAGGTGTTGGAACGTTTACACTTTACATAAAGCCATTTTTTGGACAAGATATTGAGGTAACAGGTGAGATGTCACCACTTAGTTCGACGGCAAAGCCAAATTCTATACATGAAATTGAAGAAGAAAAACAAAATCAGAATGATGAACAAAAGCACAATACTAATAATTCTACTCTTTCAAAAGAAGGTGTGCTAAGTTTTACCAAAAGGCTTGAAAAACAAAAAGAAAAATCAGACAATATAACTATTGTAGAATATGGTGAACATCTTACAAAAGATGAAAAAAGAAGGAAAGTATTAAAATCTAATGTTCAATATACAACACCTGAAGGATATACATATAGAACCGATGAATTAGGGCGTATTGTAAGTTGTGAAGGAACTTTGAAAAAAGGATTGGCAGAAAGAAATGAATATGCTCAAAGAATAGTTGGGCGTGAGGACAGATTGCCCGATGACGAGGGAGGACATTTAATAGCATCTATTTTTAAGGGTTCCGGTGATATAGATAATCTTGTACCGATAAACGCAAATCTAAATAAAGGCGAATGGAAAAAACTTGAAAACATTTGGAAAAAGGCTTTAAATGCAAAACCCCCCAAAAAAGTTCAAGTTAAAATAACACCAGTCTATGAAGGAACTTCAAAGCGGCCTGCAAGATTTAAAATTGATTCCACTGCATAAACTCTTTTTTTACAATAGATGTACCTTGACAA
>DAOOVO010000063.1:0-23978 GCA_035370245.1 Pseudobacteroides sp. | reverse complement strand
TTAAATTTTCAAAAATTTTTTCCAATCACCTCTTGACTTTTTACCACTGGACTCCATTCTATATAAACATCAATTCATTATACATCGCTAATAAGAATCATCTTAACCATATTATTGTAATCCAGGAAAAGAGAAACATCCGCATATGTTTTGTCCCTAACCATTTCGTCTTTACTTATAACAGTTACGTTATCATCTATACCTTTTTTATATATAACCATATCATCCCTGAATCTATATACCTTATCATTTATTTTTATACGCTTTGAATCATATGCCTGAATCACTGTAGATTTATTATATGAATATGTTATACCAAGGACGGCTTCTATTCCTCCCGACATACTTACTATTACCGCAGTACCTACCTGAGCACTTGTTACATTGCCGCCATAACTATACTCTTTTCCGTCAACCATAATAGAGTATCTGCCGCCACTTATTTTTGAAACGACTCCCATCCTGTATTTTTGATCCAAAAGGTCATTTGCCACAATTATGTTAATATCTCCAAATTCTCCGGATTTATTTACGTGAAGAATTCTTCCTGACGGTATATTACCGTATGGCATATCCGCCCAGTTCAATATTTCAACCTTTGTGTCGGAATCTACATTGTTGGACAAAATGTTAAATATCTTTACATCATCGGTAACAAGATTTGAACCTATCATCCTTTCATCCTTGTTTACCATATACTGGGATGAAGTTGAATAAGGAATGGTTTCCACAGAAATATATTCATCATCAATTTTTGTGTAGCTTATTAAAGTGCCTTTATAGCTGCTGTTAGCATCTTTGGTTTTATATGAAACAGTAGTGTTATTAGGAAGCAAAAGTTTTATAATATGGGAATCGCCTGAAGTAGCATCAGTATAGTTAAGAACAAAACCATAGTTTGTTGTATCCTGATCCGGATATAAAACGTCAATAATTTTACCGTCATAACCAAACAAAACAATGACCTCATCATTAATATTGTATAATGTTGTATTTCTGATCTTTCCAAGCTCCATATCTTTTCCGAATTCATATGTCTTAGAATCTATTTGAAGCTGCCTTGCCGTTACCTTATTAGGGAGAAAAGCCTGAATTTTGCCGGAAATATCGCTGTCCACAACAAGTATATAACTGTTTTTGCCCCATATATCGGTTATTTTATAGCATACATCATATTTTTCTATACTTGCTGCTTTAATTAATGTACTGTTTCTAATGATAGCCATATCATCATTGTATGATATGCTTCCTATCTTCTTTTTTGAAATATCGAGCCTGCTTCCTATTTCCGGCTTGCTGTATACGGGGTCAAATATCAATGCATATTCATATCCTTTCTTGCTGCTGTTTTCTCCAAATATTATTGATGTGTTGGACTGAAGTATGTTCTTTAAGTTATCATATGTTTGCTTTTCACCATTATAGTAATAAGTTGTCTTATCGGGCAATACATATGATTCCTCATTTCCTTCATCATTTCTGTATGTAATCTTGGTATCGGAAGCACTTATAACGGTATAGTTTTTCATGGTATTAAGCTTGTTATATACCTTTGTTATTTTGTCATCCTTCACATAGAACTCATACTTTGCTCCTAATTCAAGCTCACTGATGTCATCATCAATGTAAAACACACCCTTATCAGTCATAATCTGGTTTGATGCCAGTTTTTCCATTGTTTTGGAATTAGCAAGCACTATATATGTATTATAAAGATCTATTGACTGAGAAAACGTTTTATCGGCTTCCTGAGGATTTGTCTTTTTAATGTTGGCAGAAAGCATTGAATTTATCATAACAGCTGCGGCCCATCTCGGAACACCGTCTACCGCCTGAAGCTTCACACCGTTAGCTAAACCTATTATCTTAGCCTTTTCTATGTAATTATCCGGCCAAAAACCCTTTAAATCCTGATCAGTGTATCCTAAAACCCTCACAAGAACTGTACATACCTGTGCAAATGTCACTTTATCGGTGGGATGGAACTTTCCGTCAGGCATTCCCGTTAAGTAGCCCTTGCTCACAGCTACGTTTATATACCCGCTGGCCCAACTACTGCTGGGTATATCAGGAAAAACAGTTGAGCCTTTTAGAGAATTTGCATCATCAGAAAGTCCTGCTGCAACAACAATAATCTTTGCAAACTGCTCTCTGGTGAGCATACTGTCAGGGTTAAATTTGTTAAAATTATCGCCGTTCATGATTCCAAATACAGAAAGTCTTTTTACGGCATCATAATATGAAGCATCGCTTTTAACATCCGAAAACTCGGCAAATGCAGTTGTTGATATTGCCATAACCACCAAAATAATTAACATTGTTATTCGTAGTTTCATTTGATTTGTCCTCCATTATATTAAATGTCTTTATTCAAATCTCAATGCTTGAATCGGATTAAGCCTTGCAGCTTTGTAAGCTGGGAAAAGTCCAAACACGATTCCTGTTACAAGTGAAATTCCAAATGAAATCATTATCCACTCAAGAGAGTATACGGGCTGAATTGAAAATGAGGAATTAAATTTGCTAAGATTTCCTATAACAAATTTTATGACCCCAAGCCCTAGAAGTACTCCTATGATACCTCCAATACCGGTAACCATGGCAGCTTCAATCATGAACTGAACCAATATGCTTCTTCTCTTTGCACCGATGGCTTTTCTTATGCCTATTTCCCTGGTTCTTTCCGTAACCGATACAAGCATTATGTTCATTATTCCTATTCCGCCAACCAATAATGATATCGCTGCAATTCCTCCAAGCACCAGCATCATTATTCCCGTTATGTTATCAAGGGCTGATAGCATCTCCTCCTGGTTAAATACCCTGTAAGAGCTGGTGTTGTTATAAGTCTTCTGGAGCATTTCATTTAGCTTTTCCATAACACTTGAAACAGCCTCAGGAGTTGCAGCCTGTACCGAAAAATTTCTTATAACCGAAGCCCTGCTAAGTCTTTGGGCTGATGTGACAGGTATGATAACCTGATCATCCTCGGATTGATCCTGCCCTCCTGCTTTTTCAGCCAATAACCCAACAACTGTATATATTTGACCGTTAATCTTCATGGTCTGTCCTACGGGATCCCTGCCTTCAAAAACATCATTTGCAACCGCAGTGCCTATTATTGCAATTTTCTGACGATAATCCAGGTCAAATGAAAGCAAAAACCTTCCCGACTGCACATGTACATTTTTTATGATTTCATATTCAGGGCTGGTCCCTACCATGCTGGTATTTCTGGTTTTTGTTCCCACCTTTACCGTAACGTTGCTGCTGACCTGTGGTGCTACTGCTGTAACTTCATCGCTGTTCTCCTCAGAAAATTTTTGAAGATCTTCATATGTAATATTTCTATTGCTGTTCCTTCCTGTAATGCTGATTGATATAAGGTTTGTACCAAGGCCTTGCAGTGAGTCGGTTATACTCTTCGTACTTCCCTGAGCAAATGCAACAGCCGCAATAACTGATCCAACCCCAATAATGACGCCTAACATGGTAAGAAACGATCGGACCTTATTGCTTAATATACTTTTAATAGCCATTTTATAAGCTTGAATAAGTCCCATTTTATCCCACCTCCCTATCCTCAATAATTTCTCCATCCTGGATTCTGACAATTCTTTGAGCCTGATTTGCTATATCATTGTCATGGGTTATGAGAACAATGGTATTGCCATTTTCATGTAATTCCTTTAAAATGCCCATTATTTCCGCACCTGATTTGGTATCCAGATTACCGGTAGGCTCATCCGCAAGAATAATAGGGGGATTGCTTACAAGAGCTCTTGCTATGGCCACTCTTTGTTGCTGTCCTCCGGATAATTCGGTAGGTTTGTGATGAAGTCTGTTACCTAACCCTACCATTTCCAATGCAGCCTTGCTCCGCCTATGCCTCTCTTTTGTTCTTACCCCCTGATATATAAGGGGAAGTTCTACATTTTCAACAGCAGAAAGCTTTTGAAGCAAGTTGAAGCCTTGAAATATAAACCCTATCTTATAATTTCTTATTTCAGCAAGCTGATTATCATTCAATTTACTTACTTCACGTCCATCTAAAGTATATGTGCCTGAGGTTGGGGTATCAAGACACCCAATCATATTCATAAGTGTTGATTTTCCGGAACCTGAGGGGCCAATTATAGCAACGAACTCATGCTTCTTTATGTGAAGGTTGATGCCGTTTAAAGCGTTTATTACATTATCGCCCATTTTATATATTTTTCGCATATTAGATATTTGAATCATATCTATCCTCCTGATTATGCCATTCTTATCGTCCCATTTGACGGTTGCCTCTCTGAAAGTTTCCTCCTCCGGGCATTCCACCGCCCATCATTCCTCCACCGGGCATTCCTCCTCCGGGCATTCCACCTCCAGGCATTCCTCCGCCCATCATTCCTCCGCCCATTCTAAAGCCGGATTGATTGGCTGTTCCCTGATTTGAGCTCGATGTTGTCAATGGAGGTAATACTACTATCTCCCCTTCTTCAAGACCGCTCACAACTTCAATATATGAATCGTTATTTATGCCTAAAGTAACTTCTCTTAGTACTGCTCCATTATAATAATCCATCATACCGGAATTTCTTTTCGTCATCCTGTTATTGGCATTTTGCTGTCCACCCTGGCTGCTCCTATCGCCTCTATTTTGCTGCCCCTCACTGCCACCTGATTGTGGCCTTTGCCTTGTATTTGGACCGCCGCCTTCAGGTTGTCCTCCGTTCCAGTTCGGTCGTTCACCGCCCCAGTCACCACCTGATCTTGGCCCCAGTCCCTGCATACCGCTTTCTTGACTGCCAACATTGCTCTTAACCCATACACTGCTTATGTTTCCAAACTTTGTTACAGCTTCAATAGGTACCATCAGCACATCTGATTTTTCCAGAACCATTATACTTGCATTGACATTCATTCCTATTCTCAAATTTTCAATATCATTAACTTTTATGGTGACAGGATATACACTTACTCCATTAGATGATGTACCTTCAAATGCTATTTTTGAAACTTCTCCCGATAAAGGCTTTGTGTTTGTCTCAGTGAGGGCATCAACGGTAATATTAACCTTCTGTCCCACCTTGATTTTATCTATGTCAAGTTCATCAATATCTACATTAAATTGGAGATTTTTCATATCTATGATATTTCCAAGGACATCTCCTGCCTTAACATTGTCTCCAACTTTCTTAGTCTGGTCCATAATTATTCCGTCAATTGGTGCGTACACCTTGTAATATGACAATTGCTTTTTAGCCGACTCCACCTGTGCATTGGCATCGAGTATTTTCAAGTCGCTGTTTTTCTTTGTCAACTCCAATTCATCATTTTCCAACTCAACCAGAATATCACCTGCATTAACATGTGAATTTTCCCTTACATTTACACTTTTAACCGTTCCACCTGAAGTACTCTTAATGTTTTTTATATTTACATATTCCATTTTTCCTGCATCTGTACTTGTGTGGCTGCCTGAAGATGTATCGACGGATACGGTTGCTTTCAAACCGTCCTTTAAAGCACCCGGATTGTCAAATGTTACTTCAACATCGAAAACCTGCCCTCCCGAAGCTGAAGGATACGGATTGGATCCTATATATGTAACTACACCATTTACAGATTGCATTAATTCCTGTATGTGAAGAACCGCTGTCTGTCCCAATTGAATTTCATTTTTTACAGATGCATTAAACGGAACAGTTATCTTTAATTTTGATGTATCTGTTATAGAAAGAATATTGGCACCTCTTCCAACTTCATCACCAACCTTAAGAGCAAATCCGCTTACTCTTCCGCTTATGGGAGCTTTAATGCTCAGCTCTTGAATGCTCTTAAGATTATCATTGGCTGTAACCTGATTCATTGCAAGATTGTTCAGGGCTTTTTCATAATTTAACTTTGCATCGGAATCATCAAGCTCATAAAGCAAATCCCCTGCTTTAACATTATCCTTATCGTTAAAATATACTTTTGTTATGGTACCCGATACACTTGTTGATATGTTGACCTTGTTTGCCGGTTCTATATATCCTGAGCCTGTAACTGCCTGTGAGATAGTTCCAATCATAGCTCTTGCCGTTCTTTGCTGCGGAGTTGTGCTGGCTGTCTTTGCACTTAACTTTATTACATCAAACTTAACAAGACCAAAGCCTGCAGCACCTAAAACAATCAGCACAATTAACACTTTTATGAGTTTTTTTGAAAATAACCCTTTTATTTTGCCAAATACTTTCTTCACAATATGTACCTCCTGCTTAATATTATTCATATTATTCTAGATTAAAGTGACATTTTTAATTTTAAAATATAATCCTTAGAAAATCCTTAGAAAATCAATATCAAATTTATGCTCTATGCTTCCAAATTTTAGATTATATCTCAATTTTTCCTTTATATTATCTTAATATTATTAAGGAAATATAAAGGAAAAAGGCTTATAATTAAAATGTGGCCAAAGATGAAATAAATTAATACATATACTTGTAATGAAAGGAATAAGCATATGAGACTTCTTTTAATTGAAGACGAACGCAGGCTGTCTGATGCACTTTCATACATTTTAAAAAAGAATAATTATCTTGTAGACACAGCATATGACGGTCTTTCAGGCCAGGACATGGCCGAAAGCAACATATATGACATTATTATATTGGATAGGATGCTTCCGGGAAAGGAAGGACTTGCTGTTTTACGTGACCTCAGAAAACAAAATATTTGCACACCTGTTCTGATTCTGACAGCAAAAGATGAGATAAAAGACCGAGTTGAAGGTTTGGACTCCGGTGCTGACGATTATCTTGTAAAACCTTTTTCAACAGATGAGCTTTTGGCAAGGATAAGAGCACTTGGTAGAAGGAAGAATGTTCAAATTCAAAGCACAAACCTTAAAACCAGCCTATTTGAATTGGATCCGTTAAACTGTGAAGTAATTATGAACGGTCAAACAATTAAGCTAACACTTAAGGAATCACAACTTTTGGAGTTACTGATTCTCAATAAGGGAAAAGTTATCACCAGGGACCACATATTAAGCAAAGTTTGGGGCTTCGACTCAGACGTTGATATGAATAATATAGAAATTTACATTTATTATCTTAGAAGGAAACTCAATCTTAAAGATACGGGAGTACGCATTGAAACAATAAGAGGCATCGGTTATTCATTCAGGGAGGATAACAATGTTTAAAAGTTTAAGACTAAAGCTGACTCTTACAAACACTGTAGTCACAGGGTTAATATTTCTTATTCTTCTGTCGGGAGTCTACTTTTTTATGAAACAAAGCTTAACAAGACAATCTGAAAACATGATGAGATCCATAGCATTAAATGATAGGTTCAGATACACTCCCTTTATTGAAAGAGCTAGTCATCTTGATACTAATTATTTCTTTGTTATGGTAGATAGTGTTGGAAATATTGTAAATATTTCAACCAATCTAACCAATTCATATGAGGAAATTTACATTCTGGTTGATGAAACGATGAAAATCGATGAAGATTTTGGGAATATACGTATCGAAGGTATTAATTTCAGATTTTTAAAGTCCTATTCAAACTTTAGGAAAGACCTGTTAAAAATTGTATATTTTAACACGCAACCTGAAGAGCAGATGCTAAAAAACTTGCTTACTATAATAATATCCATTGGAATATTTACAGTGATAGTTACATTTATCTCCAGTTTTTTTACGGCCAACAAAGCACTCATACCTATAAAAAAATCATGGCAGAGACAAAAGGATTTTGTAGCAGATGCCTCCCATGAATTAAGAACTCCTCTTGCTGTAGTACAAACTAATTTGGAATTGGTGATGAGCAATAAAGAAGATACCATTGAAAGCCAGTTGTGCTGGCTTGACAACATAAAAGCAGAAAATGCCAGAATGACTAATCTTGTGAATGATTTGCTTTTTATTGCCAGATCTGATTCAAATGAAGCCCAAATAGAAATGAGCAATTTCCCATTGGATATTGTGTGCAAGGAAACTATCATGTCCTTTAGGCTTTTATGCGAGAATAAAAATATTGAAATTTTTGAAGACATAAAGCCTGATGTAAACTTTTACGGAAACGAGGCCAGAATTAAACAACTCATCACAATACTTGCGGATAATGCTATTAAATATACTCCGCCGGGAGGATATATAAAGATATCCTTAAGACAATTGGATACAAGCGTCCAAATTGTAGTTTCAGATACGGGTATAGGTATACCTCAGGAGCATCAAAGCAAAATTTTTGAAAGATTCTACCGGGTAGATTCTTCCAGATCAAGTGAAAGCGGTGGTTCAGGACTTGGGTTGTCAATAGCCAAAATAATTGTAAATGAACATAACGGTCATATCAATGTTACAAGTGCTCCCAATCGGGGTTCACAATTTTCTGTAACTCTTCCATTAAAAAGAAAGCCTTTTCGCGAAAGATAAACAGCTTCATCAATCTTTCATTGAAATTTTTGAATTATTTATACTAAACTGCAAATAATAATTTATGTATTCCAGCTAAGGAATAGTTAAAATATTGCTTTCTACATTATATTTACGACATTCCTTATTATGAAGACAATTCATAATAATAAACTATAATAGCGAGGGAGAGTAAATTGTTTAAAAAAAAATATATATCATCAATAATAGCATTAGCTTTATGTTTTGTTCTTTGTCTCACAGCGATATACAGAGATACAATATTTGATTTTTACAATTTCAGTAAAGCAGCTCTGTCATACTACGGTTCGCGGGGGCAGGAAGTCATAGATATTCAGTCAAAGCTTTACAGATGGGGATATTACAATGATGTTGTTGACGGAATATATGGCTATAACACTTATAAAGCAGTTACCAAATTTCAGGCAAAGAACGGTTTGGCTGTAGACGGAATCGTCGGTCCTCAAACACTGGCAGCATTAGGTCTTCCTACAGGTGCAAAAAGTACAACAACTGCCAGTACTAAAAACAATTATTCCAATAGCTCAGATACTTATCTTCTTGCAAGGCTTATACACGGAGAGGCAAGAGGCGAACCGTACACAGGAAAAGTTGCCGTTGGTGCAGTAATCCTTAATAGGACAAGGGATGGAAGATTTCCCAAGACCATAGCAGGTGTAATATATGAACCTGGAGCCTTTGATGCTGTTAATGACGGGCAAATTAATCTTGAACCGGATAAAGAGTCAATCAGGGCTGCAACAGATGCTTTAAACGGATGGGATCCGACGTATGGATGCGTATTTTACTGGAATCCTGCCACGGCCACCAGCAAGTGGATATGGTCAAGAAAAATTGTAACTCAAATTGGAAAACATGTTTTTGGAGTATAACCTTCTATACATTCCCATATTTAAAATAAACTCCACGTTTCACTTTGATTAAATAAGTGAACCGTGGAGTTTTAATGTATATCATACTTTTTTATATTATACTTTTTCTACTTCACCATAGTCTTCTCCAAAAGTATCTACGGTAATACTCTTTATTCTCTGGTCCTCCAAGGGTTTATCATTATAGTCCCTTTTAACGGCAACTATTCTGTCAACTTCCTCAATTCCTTCTATTACCGAGCCAAATGATGCATATTGACCATCCAAATGGGGAGAATCTGCAACCATTATAAAGAACTGGGATCCGGCAGAATTGGGCATCATTGTTCTAGCCATGGAAATTACACCCCTGCGATGTCTTAAGTTATTAACATGCCCATTTTGCGTAAACTCACCACGAATGCTGTAGCCAGGACCACCCATACCGCTTCCCTCCGGGCATCCACCCTGAATCATGAAATCCGGGATAACCCTATGAAAAATAAGGCCGTCATAAAAACCTTTTTGTGTAAGAGAAATAAAATTTCTCACTGTATTCGGTGCAATGTTTGGATAAAGCTCCACCTTAATCTTGTTTCCGTTTTCCATTTCAATTGTTGCTATAGGATTATTTGCCATTTCTATCTCCTTCTTTCGTAATTAATATACTAATTCGTCAGTTCTTCCCCTACCTCGCTTTCGTGTTGTCTTATCTCGCCAACACACGCTCGCAAGGGGAAGTAAATCATCAATCATCTTATAGAAAATACTGGACTCCTGCCTCAAATATCTTTTGATCTTTTTCACCCGGTACATTTTTAATTACATTAGTTCCAATTCTTTCAGAGTGTCCCATTTTACCCAAAACTCTTCCGTCCGGGCTTGTAATACCTTCAATTGCTTCTACGGAACCGTTGGGGTTGAATCGTATATCATATGTTGGGTCGCCGTCAAGATCAACATACTGAGTCGCAATCTGACCGTTCTTTTCCATTTCCTTTAAAACAGCCTCATTGGCAACAAACCTTCCTTCGCCGTGGGATACTGCTATTGTATGGATGTCACCGACATTGACATTGTTGAACCACGGTGACTTCACAGATACTGTTTTTGTCCTCACCATACAGGATACATGGCGGCCGATGGTATTGAAAGTAAGAGTCGGGCTGTCATCGGTAAGATCCCTGATTTCTCCATAAGGTACAAGCCCCAATTTGATAAGAGCCTGGAAACCGTTACATATTCCCAACATCAAACCGTCTCTCTGATTAAGAAGATTCATAACTGCCTCTTTAACATAAGGGTTTCTAAAAGCAGTGGCAATAAACTTTCCTGAACCGTCAGGCTCATCCCCGCCACTAAAGCCTCCTGGCAGCATAATTATCTGTGAATTATTTATTTTCTTAACCATAAGCTCTATGGATTCCTCTATCTCATGTGAAGAGAGGTTCTTAATTACCAGTATATCCACAGCACCTCCGGCTTTTTCAAATACTCTGGCAGTATCGTATTCGCAATTTGTTCCTGGAAAAACAGGCATGAATATTCTTGGCTTCGCTATGCTAACACCAGTTTTTTTACTGCTTCTTATCTGGTACAAATAATTTTTGGGTTTTCCTGCATTCTCCTCAACTCTTGTAGGGAAAATCCTTTCAAGGGTGCTTTCCCAACTGTTCAAAGCTTTTTCAAGGCTGATATCGACACCGTTTATGCTTATAAACTGTTCCTTTTGAGTTTGTCCCAATAATGTGTATTCAATGTCTCCAAATACTTCTTTAAGATTAGTATCTCCAGGCATTTCAAGAATAATCGATGCTATTTCGGGTTTAAACATATAATCGGAATCAAATCCGTCTTCAAACTTCATTCCAATCATGTTACCAAAAGCCATTTTACTTACAGCCTCAGCTATTCCTCCTGCTTTTACAGTGCTTGAAGATAACACATTACCTGACTTTATAAGCTCACTGACCTTTTTAAAACCTGACTTTAGCTTGTCAAAATTCGGGACCTCATCGCTGTCTCTTAATGCTTTTATCATTACAATCTTGCTGCCGATTTTTTTAAACTCGGCAGACACTACATGGTTTACGTTTACAGCTGCTACAGCAAAAGAAACGAGAGTCGGAGGAACAGTCATATCCTTGAATGTTCCCGACATACTGTCTTTTCCGCCAATTGCAGGTATTCCCAAGCTCTTTTGAGCCATATAAGCACCAAGCAATGCACTAAACGGCTTACCCCATTTCTTGGGATCTTTTCCAAGCTTCTCAAAGTACTCTTGCAATGTAAGTCTTGTTTTTTCATAATCACCGCCAAGAGCCACAATCTTTGCAACAGATTCAACCACTGCAAAAACAGCACCATGGAAAGGACTCCATTTTGCAATCACCGGGTTATATCCATATGTCATCAATGTTCCTGTAGTAGTATCACCATTTAATAAAGGTATTTTTGCAGCCATACCTTCTTGAGGAGTCAACTGATACTTTCCTCCAAATGGAAGCAATACCGAGCCTGCACCTATTGTTCCGTCAAATCTTTCAACCAATCCCTTCTGACTGCATACATTTAAGCGGGAAAGGTTTGAAATCCACTTAGACTCAATATCAGATTCCTTTGACACTTCATCGGGCAGCTTGCTGAAGTAATTATCCTTTTCCGAAGGTGCTTCAACACTGACTTCGGAGCTTTGCTTTACACCGTTGGTATTTAAAAAGTCCCTGCTTATGTTCACTATTGTTTTATTTCTCCAGTTCATTCTAAGTCTTCTAATGTCTGTAACCTCAGCAACCACTACTGCTTCAAGGTTTTCTTCTCTTGCCGCATCTATAAATGCATTTACATCTCCTTTATCCACTACAACTGCCATTCTTTCCTGGGATTCGGAAATGGCAAGCTCTGTTCCGTCGAGGCCTTCATACTTTTTAGGCACTGCATCAAGATTTATAACAAGACCGTCAGCTAACTCCCCTATAGCGACAGAAACTCCTCCTGCTCCAAAGTCATTGCACTTTTTGATCATGCTGCTTACTTCCTGTTTTCTAAAGAGCCTTTGTATCTTCCTTTCGGTAGGAGGATTACCTTTTTGAACCTCTGCACCGCATGTGAAAAGCGATTCTTCGGTATGCTCCTTTGAAGAGCCTGTAGCACCGCCGCAGCCGTCACGTCCTGTTCTGCCTCCTAAAAGTATTATCACATCTCCCGCTTGCGGAGATTTTCTTACTACATTTTTCCTTGGTGCAGCACCAATTACGGCACCGATTTCCATTCTTTTTGCAACAAAGCCTTCATCATAAACCTCGGCAACCAATCCTGTTGAAAGCCCTATCTGATTACCGTAGGAGCTATATCCCGCTGCAGCTCCGGTAGTTATTTTCCTCTGAGGCAGTTTACCAGGAATAGTGTCTTCCACACTGGTCCTTGGGTCACCGCTTCCCGTTACTCTCATAGCCTGGTATACATAAGAACGACCTGAAAGAGGGTCTCTTATTGCACCGCCAAGACATGTGGCAGCACCTCCAAAAGGCTCAATTTCTGTGGGATGGTTATGAGTTTCATTCTTAAACATCACAAGCCATTCTTCATTCTTTCCGTCAACATCCACGTTAACAACTATGCTACATGCATTGATTTCATCAGAAACATCCAGATCTTCCAACATGCCCCTCTTTTTAAACTCCTTCATGGCTATTGTGGCAATATCCATAAGGCAGATGTCTTTATTCCTGTTTTCATATACATAGCTTCTTGAATCCATATAGGCCTTATAAGCCCTGTCTATAGCCTCTGTGTATTTACCCTTTTCTATATCAGCCTTTTTTATTTCGGTTAAAAAAGTCGTATGCCTGCAGTGATCAGACCAATAGGTATCAATTACCCTTATTTCAGTAACTGTAGGATTTCTCTTTTCCTCGTCTTTAAAGTACCGCCTGCAGAATTTCAAATCATCAAAGGACATGGCAAGCTCCATCTCATTCATAAATTCCATAAGCTGTGAGTCATCCATTTCGATAAAGCCGCTGAGCTCTTTGACATCTTCCGGCACAAGCACGTCCACATCTAAGGTAGAAGGCTTATCAAGCTTTGCTTCCTGGCACTCAACAGGGTTTATGCAATAATTCTTTACCCTTAAGTACTCTTCGTCAGATATTTGTCCATCAAGAACAATAAGCTTTGCCACCTTTATTTCAGGCCTCTCACCCTCGGTTAATATCTGAACACATTGGGAAGCAGAGTCCGCTCTTTGATCATATTGTCCCGGAAGGTATTCAATTGCTATAAGCCTGCTGTTGCTGTCCAAATCGATATTTTCATCATAAACACTATCAACCGGTGGTTCTGAAAAAATTATCTTCCTGGCAGCATCATACTCTTGGTCGGATACACCTTCAACATCATATCTGTTGATTATCCTTACAGACTTTAATCCGTCAAGCTTAAGATTTGTTTTGAGATCTCTGTAAAGGCCATTTGCCTCTATATCAAATCCCTTCTTTTTTTCAACATAAATCCTTCTCACCTTTTTTTCCATTTGCAATTTCTCCCATCTATAATTATCATTTCTATAATTATCATTGATTATCAATTAAAATATTGACGTTACCTATATATAATAAACTTCTTGTTATTTTACTCTTTCATTATAATATGATATTATAAATAAGTAAAATTAATAATACTAATACAATATATAAGAGGTACTTATGGATATTAACTTTGAATTTTACAAAATTTTTTATCATGCTGCCAAGTCGGAAAGCTTTTCTTCGGCATCAAGAAAGCTCTTTATTTCACAATCTGCAGTAAGCCAGTCCATAAAAAACTTAGAAGACAAGTTAGGCACCAAGCTCTTTATAAAAAAAGGGAAGCAAATGGTGCTTACAAATGAAGGTGTTCTCCTATTGACTCATGTAGAACAGGCATATAATTTCATAAAGACAGCCGAGCACAAAATATTTGAGATACAGAACATGGATGCAGGTGAAATCCGGATAGGTGCAAGCGATACAGTATGCAGATATCATCTGATACCTTATCTGGAGAAATTTAATGCACGATATCCCAGAATTAAGATTCACGTTATAAACAGGACATCCTCCCAAATACTGAATCTTCTAAAAAATGGAACGGTGGATTTGGGTATTGTCACTCTCCCCGTTGACGATGACAATATAGCAGTGAGCGAATTTATGGATGTACAGGACATTTTCGTTGCATCGGATAAATACAGTGACCTAATGAAGACAAGCATACATCTAAAGGACATAACTCGCTATCCTCTCCTGATGCTTGAAAAAAACAGCTCAACGAGACGCAACATTGATATGTATTTTAAAAGCATTGGGGCAGTTATTACTCCTGAAATCGAGTTAGAAAGCGTTGACCTTCTTGTCGACTTTGCAAAGATAGGTCTTGGTATAGCATGTGTTTTAAAGGAAAGTGCCATGGATGCATTGAATAAAAAAGAAATTTTCGAGGTCCAAACAAAAGAAAAACTACCTCCAAGAAAACTGGGTTTAGTTTCCATGAAAGCAGTCCCGCTATCAAAAGCTTCCTCTAAATTTATAGAGTTTATGCCTAAATATTAATTTTATCCTCAAAGTGCCTTAAATTATTTACTTTTATCTTTTCATTATGCTATGATTATATTGTTTATTAAGTAATAATAAAATATTACTTCCTCTCTAAAACATTTTAAAAGGAGATGATGATATGTCCGAACAAATTAAGCAAATCGCATTGCGTATCAAAGAACTAAGAGAAATTTCAAAAGTTTCGATAGAAGATTTGGCAGCAAAGTTGAAAGTACCTGTAGAGACATATAAGCAGTATGAAAGCGGTACTTATGATATACCTGTAAGCTTTCTTTATGAAATTGCCAACATGTTCAATGTTGACCTTACGGCCATTCTGACAGGTGAAGATCCCAAGCTTCGCACATATTCACTTGTAAGGAAGGACAAAGGTATAGCGGTAAATCGCAGAAGTGACTACAAATATCAGCACCTTGCATATAATTTCCTTCATAAAAAGGCTGAACCGTTTTTAGTAACTGTAGAACCTGATCAGGAGGATTCTCCTATAAATACCAACTCACATCCAGGTCAGGAATTTAATTACTGTCTTGAAGGCACATTAAAAATTGTAATCGATGGACATGAAGTCATTTTAAATGAGGGAGATTCACTATTTTTTGATTCTTCCGCAAAACATGGAATGAAAGCATTAAACGGGAAAACTGCTAAGTTTTTAGCAATAATCCTGTAATTATAAATAGATCAGGAGGTTTACAAATGTTACTGGAAAAATACCTTCCTCGGGTTGAGTTTGATTCTTACGAGGATTTCTTTGAAAATTTCAAAATAAACGTACCGGATAATTTTAACTTCGCTTATGATGTAGTGGACTATTATGCTGAAACAACACCCGATAAAAGAGCTATGGTATGGTGTGATGAAAAAGGCGACTATGCTACATTTACATTTGGACAGTTAAAGGAATACAGCGATAAGGCAGCTAATTTTTTAAAAGATGCAGGTATCAAAAAGGGCGACCCTGTAATGCTTATACTTAAAAGAAGATATGAATTCTGGTTTCTGATACTGGCTCTTCACAAGATCGGAGCAATATGCATACCAGCAACACATTTGCTTACAAAAAAGGATATAGTTTACAGAAACAACGCTGCTGATATTAAAATGATTATTTGCGTCAATGAGCCGGAGGTAATAAAGCATGTTGAAGACTCCGAGCCTGAATCGCCTTCATTAAAATTAAAGGCTCTCGTAGGAGGCAGCCGCGAAGGCTGGCTTGATTTTACAACTGAGCTTTCTAAAGCCTCATCTGACTTTAAAAGACCTGTAGGAAGCGATGCACCTACAAATGATGATATTTTGCTGCTGTACTTTACATCCGGGACTACCGGAATGCCAAAAATGGTTATGCATAATTATACATATCCCCTCGGTCACATACTTACAGCTAAATACTGGCAAAACGTCACTGAAGACGGCTTGCACCTTACTGTAGCCGATACAGGATGGGCAAAAGCAGTATGGGGGAAAATATATGGCCAGTGGCTCTCCGGTGCAGCAATATTTGTATATGACTATGACAAGTTTGTTCCGAAAGAACTGCTTGAAGTTATAACAAAACATGGTGTTACTTCCTTCTGTGCACCTCCAACAATATACAGGTTCTTTATTAAGGAAGATTTATCCAAATATGATTTCAGCAAAATGAAATACTGTGCAGTTGCAGGTGAACCTCTTAATCCAGAAGTATATAATCAATTTTATAACGCTACAGGCATTAAATTAATGGAAGGATATGGTCAAACCGAGCTTACTGTTACCGCTGCCACCTATCCTTGGATGGAGCCTAAGCCCGGTTCTATGGGTAAGCCTTCGCCCGGATATGATCTTGATATAATCAATGAAGACGGCACATCCTGTGAAGTCGGTGAAGAAGGACAGATAGTTCTTCGTACAAATAAATCCAAGCCGGTCGGTATGTTCGACGGATATTACAGAGATGCCGATCTTACATCTAAAGTATGGCATGATGACATCTATTATACAGGAGATATGGCATGGCGTGATGAGGATGGCTATCTTTGGTTTGTGGGAAGGGCAGATGACGTAATTAAAAGCTCAGGCTACAGAATAGGACCTTTTGAAGTTGAGAGTGCACTATTGGAACATCCCGCTGTATTGGAATGTGCAATAACAGCAGTGCCCGATCCTGATAGAGGACAGATTGTAAAGGCTACAGTTGTTCTAACTAAAAACTACACCCCTTCAGATGAACTGGTGGTAGAACTTCAAAACCATGTTAAGAAGGTTACTGCACCTTATAAATATCCAAGAATTATTGAATTTGTAAAGGAACTTCCAAAGACCATAAGCGGTAAAATACGCAGGGTTGAAATAAGAAATAACGATAAGGAATAACAATAAAATATTAATGACTGATATATAATTAAAAATAAGTGGTTTGCTTCAACAAAAAACATTTAAGTTTCATAATTTTTGAAGCAAACCACTTTCACTTTTACTTTTATTATGCTTCTACCAATTTTGTAAGAAGCATATTGCTTCTTTCAATAAACTTTGTCATTGCTTCTGCACTAAGCTGCTTATGACTCATCATTGCAAGATCGTAAATATGCTCGCAAATAAGCTTTACCTCATTTTTGCGATCATCATTATCCTTAATATCAATAATCTTTTTAATCAAATCATTATTTTTGTTAAGTACCAGTGTCTCTTCATTTCCAAACATATGACTCATGTCAAATCCGCCAAATCTCTGAGACATCTCCTGCATCCTTCTTGAACGCTCGTCCAAAAGAATCATACCAGGCACACTTGTAGCCTTAAGGCTTTCCACTTTGAGCTTGAGCTTGTCGTTTCCAAGTGCATCCTTAAAGAGCTTTTCAAAGCTTTCCTGAAGTTCTTTTGATGCTTTTTCATCAACATTGTCCTCTTTTTCCTTCAGGCATTCTGAAATATCTGAATCGATTCTCAAAAACTTAATATCAGTCTGCTTTGATTCTAAAAAGCTTATGAAATGGTTATCTATCATTGACGACAATATAACAGCTTCCATTCCGTTGTCTTTAAATAATTTTATATATTGGGCCTGCTGTCTCTCATCAGATACATAGAAAACTTTATTTTCATGCTTTTCCTTATTGCGTTCCAAATATTCTTTCTGTGAAACATAATCTCCATTTGTTGTCTTAAAAATCACAATATCCTTAACCCTGTCGTAGAATTTTGATTCACGAATACAGCCGTATTTTACAAATGGATTTATATCATCCCAATACTTATTATAGCTTTCTCTCTCATTCTCATAGATTGACGTAAGCTTATCCGCAACCTTTTTGGTAATGTGGGCGGATATTTTGTTTACATAGCCGTCATTCTGCAAAAAGCTTCTCGAAACATTAAGAGGAAGATCAGGACAATCAAGCGTACCCTTTAACAGCATCAGAAACTCAGGTATTACTTCTTTAATATTGTCCGCAACAAACACCTGATTGTAATACAGCTTTATCTGCCCCTCTATTGTTTCAAACTCATGCTTTAATTTTGGAAAATACAAAATACCCTTAAGGTTAAACGGATAATCCATATTCAAATGAATCCAAAACAGAGGCTCATTAAAATCATGGAATACCTTTCTGTAAAATTCCTTGTATTCTTCATCGGTACAATCTTTTGGGTTCTTAAGCCAAAGGGGATTTGTATCATTGATGGGTTTTAACTCCTTAGGCTCCTTATCTTTTATTGCTTCCCCACCTTCCTCCGAAGATTCTCCTACCGCTTCAAAATATACCTCATATGGAAGGAATGAAAAATACTTCTCCAATATTTCTCTAACTTTAAAGCTATCAAGGAACTCAAGGCTGTCCTCAGATAAAAACAGTGTTACAGTGGTTCCTCTTGAAGCCCTGTCGGATTCACCCATTTCATAATCCATGCCGCCTACGCTGACCCATCTTACGGCTTTTTCATCCTTTTTGTAAGATAATGTGTCAATCTGCACTTTGTCGGCAACCATAAATGCTGAATAGAATCCAAGACCAAAGTGGCCTATAATCTGACCTTCATCGGTTTTGTCCTTATACTTTTCCAAAAAGTCCTTAGCACCCGAAAAGGCAATTTGGTTGATATACTTTCCAACCTCTTCAAATGTCATTCCTATACCATTATCAATAATCTGCATTGTCTTTTCTTTTTTGTTAACAACAACCTTTATTTGCCATTTATCATCACCTTCCAGGTCAGCTTCACCTATGGCACTTAATTTCTTCAATTTGCTTATGGCGTCTGAGGAGTTTGATACTAGTTCACGGACGAATATGTCCTTTTCGGAATACAACCATTTTTTTATAATAGGAAAAATATTTTCGGTGTTTATTGAAATGCTTCCGCTCTCATGCATCATATAAAATGCCTCCTTAACCATTATTTCTATTTATTAATATTACACCTACATTACGTTTTGTCAAGTATATTTTAGCACTCTCACGACTAGAGTGCTAACATTACTTCGCAATTATTTTTGAATCTGAAACTCTAAATTATTGTTTAACGAATGCCGATAATAAATATATAGAAGAGTTATTTATATTTTTTGATTTACTTTTTCCAATATTTGTATATCAACCAGACTAAATTTTATGTTTTATATAGCATATCTTAATTATGGAAAGGGAACATTTTTATGAAATTGATATCAACCTTTAAATCATCTTCGTTCCACCTTCTGCAACATTTCAAAAAAATGCCGTATAAAATTGCAAAATATTCAAGATATATCGGAATTCAAAAAAGGTTACTTGCATTTTTCATTTTACTGTCAAGTGTACCTTTATTAAGCATTGCGTTAGTTAGCTATACCAAATCCAGCTCAGCGGTCCAGTCTAAAACCGAATCCTACTCAAGTGAAATTATGTCACAATTTTCACGTAACGTAAAAAATGTTTTGTTTTTTATTGAATCAAGTTGTAATGAAATTATGAAAACTGTCGAGTTCAACGAAACAATTAAGCAGTATGATCAAGGTGGAATGCCTGTTATGGATGCATCAGCCATAATCAGCCCCATTTTAAACAATAAATTCTCACCAACAGTAATAGAAGGCTGTGAAGGAGCAATATACATGACCAAGGGAGAAGTAATAGGAAACACTTCAAGCTACCAGACCACCAGTGAATTTTTGTCCATGCTAAATGAATTTGAATCTATTGCAATAGAAGCAAACGGAAAGTATACTTGGCTTATGAGGGAAGGTGAAAGAACTCATCAGAATTATATTCTGTCAATGGTTGAAATATATCATGAGCTGACAAACGAACCATTAGGTACTATTGTTGTTTTTTTAAACGAGTCTTTCATCGGAAATATTTTCGACTCAACAAATATAGACGGTTCTAAGGATATATTTGTCGTTGATACATCCGGAACCATAATTTCAAGCAAAGACAAAAATAGCATAAAAATAAATACCAAATATTCCAACGAAGAGTTTATCAATAAAATTAAAAGTGCTTTAGAGACAAAAAGTGCTCATGACTCTCAACCAATAAAAGGATATACATATGTATCTGAAAATGGCAGTAAATTTTTGTTTTCATATTCCCAGGTACCCGGTATAAATTGGTTTGCTGTTTCAACTATCCCTTTGTCCTTTCTGCAGCAGGAATCATTAGCTATAAGAACAACCATAATATTTGTCAGCGTAATAATTTTCATACTTGCAGTAATCATTTCTGTTTTAATTGCTGTCAGCATCTCAAATCCGCTGTATAGGCTTGGAGATCTTATGAAAAAAGCAAAAGAAGGCAATCTTATTATTTCTATAAGCGATACATTTAATGATGAAATATCCGACTTAATAAACAACTTTAATGAAATGTTAGCCCATATTAGACAACTTGTGGCAAAAGTCAATGCTTCCGCAGCACAAGTTCTGACAACAGCTGAAAAACTTAGCGAGATGTCTCATGATTACTATACTTCCTCGGAGCAAGTTGCTATAAGTATGGATGAAATATCAAAAGGAGTCTCCGACCAGTCTGTAAATAATTATAAATCACTTGGATACATGACTGCATTATCAAATGATATCGAGAAAACAAGCCTGGATATGAAATCTGTGTCCAACATCATACATGATACCAAACATTTAAGCCAAAATGCCTTAAAATCGGTAAAATCCCTTAACGAAAAATCATTGCAAACCAATAAAGTATCAGAAGATATAGTAAATCAAATAAACTCATTATATTCCGATATGAAAGAAATACAAAACATAATAAAATTTATTAACAATATTTCCGAAGAGACAAACCTGTTATCGTTAAATGCAGCCATAGAAGCTGCTCGAGCAGGGGAGGCAGGCAAAGGATTTGCAGTCGTAGCGGGCCAGGTAAAAAAACTTGCCAATCAAACAAAGGAGTCATTAATATCAATAAGCAATTCAATCCAGAACATTCAATCAAAGGCGGACTTAGCATTCAGGTCGGCCAATAAAACCCAGCAAATAATAATGGATCAAATGAATGCAGTTAATGAAACGGACGATTCGTTTAAGGAAATATTTACATCTATGGATAATATTAGTAAATATATGAAGGAGTTTGAAGTGTCTGTAAACTGCATATTGGATTCAAGCAATAAAACATTAGAAGCAATTAATAATATTTCAACGGTATCACAGCAAACTGCAGCTTCTGTAGAAGAAATAACCGCAACAACCCAACAGCAAATTGAAGGTATTAGTGAAGTATCGTCTCATTCAAAGCTTTTAAGAGAAATGGCTAAAGAACTTAATGACTCAATCTCATATTTTAAAATACAATAAGTCATAAATTTAAAATTATCTTAGAAACGGGGTATTTATAAATGAGTATTAGAGAATTAATCAAAAATTACAAAAAGCCCTTTTCGGAGCTACTTGTCAGAGCCAAAGAATCAATGACATCTATAACACAAATAACCAGATATGTCAGGATTCAAAAAAGGCTTCTGATATTTTTTATTCTCTTTACCAGTGTGCCAATCACTAGCATTGGAATACTCAGCTATAACAAGTCAAGCTCTACTGTGGAATCAAAAACACAATCCTACTCCACTGAGATTATGTCCCAGTTCAGTCAGAATGTCAAAAATCTGCTCTTTTTTATTGAATCAGGTGCAAGAGAATTTATGAGAAGCGAAAATTTTATGGAGCTTCTAAATGAATTTGATAGCGGACAACTTCCCGAAAACGAGCTAATCTATGAAATAGACCCTCTAATAGTACAAAAATTTTCACCTTCTGTTATGGACGGCTGTGAAGGAGCAATATATATTTCAAATGGCCGTTATTTGGCAGGTGCTTCAGCTTATCATGTCAGCATGGATTTCGAAAATGATGCAAAGGAATTTGAGTCCATCGCTTCTCAAGCTAAAGGCAAATTTGTCTGGATGATGAAGAAAGGGGCTAAGACATCACAAAACTATGTTATTTCAACGGTACAGCTATTCAACGAAATTACAAATACTCCTATAGGATCTCTTGTCATATTTTTAAACGAATCATATATAGGAAATATATACAAATCCATAAATATTGACGGTTCTAAGGATAATTTTCTGGTAGACACTTCAGGTATGGTTATTTCCAGTAAAAATACCGATAGCGTCAAAACAAACAGCAAGTATACAAACGAAAATCTAATAAGCCATCTCAATAAGGTTATAAATGAAGAAAACACCGATAAAAGCAATGAAATAAAAAAGGGACACATATATCTAAAAGATGAAGGTAAAGAGTATTTGTATACATTCGCACAGGTTGAAGGCTCAAACTGGTTTGTTGTTGCAACCATACCGACAGCTTTTATTCAAAGCGGGTCAGTTGAAATAAGAACAGCTATATTCTATGTGGGTATGCTGCTTTTCGTACTTTCCTTTATCATATCCATATTTATAGCCATAAGTATATCAAGCCCATTAAAAAAGCTTGAGAATCTTGTGCAAAAGGCAACTGACGGAAATTTGAACATATCCGTTACCGATAAATACAGGGATGAAATTTCAAACCTAACAAACAACTTCAATAATATGATATCAAATATAAGAAATCTTGTGACAAAGGTAAATACCTCTTCAAATCAGGTTTTATCAAGTGCAGAAAAGCTTAGTAACATGTCATATGCATACTATACATCATCTGAACAAATTGCCGTAAGTATGGATGAAATAGCTAAAGGTGTTACCGATCAGGCTGCCAACAATCACAAATCCCTTGAATATGTCACCGAATTATCCAATGACATTAAACAGGTAGGAACAGACATGAAAACTGTTTCGGAAATCATATACGCTACAAAAGACTTAAGCCAGAATACACTCAAAGCAGTAAAAGCCCTTACCGACAAATCTGCTCAAACCAGCAAGGTATCGGAAGACATAGTACAGCAAATACAATCCTTTTACGATGATATGAAAGAAATAGAAAAGATTGTTAAATTTATCGGCAATATCTCGGAGCAGACTAATTTACTATCCTTAAATGCAGCAATTGAAGCAGCTAGAGCCGGAGAAGCCGGAAAGGGATTTGCAGTAGTCGCTGAAGAAGTCAGAAAGCTTGCCGACAAAACCAAGGAATCTTTGTCATCAATAAATGATTCTATACAGAATATACAATCAAAAGCAGATAATACATTCAAATCCGCAAATAAAACAATGGAAATAGTGGCGGAACAAATTAATGCAGTTAATGAAACGGATAATTCATTTAAAGAAATTTTTATGGCATTGGAAAACATTATTGAGTTTACAAAGAAGTTTGAGTTATCGGTGAACAAAATTTTAGAATCAAGTGATAAAACACTTATGGCAATAAATAATATATCTACGGTTTCTCAAGAAACTGCTGCCAGTGTAGAAGAGATTACCGCAACAACTCAGCAGCAAATTGACGGCATCAGCGAAGTTTCCTCACAATCAAAGCTGCTCAATGAAATGGCCCATGAACTTAGTAATTCCATTTCCCACTTTAAACTATAGCAGCATATCAGTATATATTATGTATTATATGAAAAAGATACCTATATTAATAATTTATTAATTGATTCCACTGCAATAACTCCTGTTAAAAACAGGTAATATCGATCTTTGAA
>DAOOVO010000062.1:0-24081 GCA_035370245.1 Pseudobacteroides sp. | reverse complement strand
AAAGATCGATATTACCTGTTTTTAACAGGAGTTATTGCAGTGGAATCAATATATAAGATAATTAACAGAAATTTAACAATTAATATTTGATTATTAGTAATATATACCTACATAAATACAGAATAATTGTAAAGTTATATTAAATACGATTAATAGCGTATTTAACATATATAAATGTATTAATATTATATTGGTGGTTATATTATATAGTGACTTCTAAAAAAAGGGGCTAAGAAAAATAACATGGTATCATTTTTAACTCAAGTAATAAACGGATTTTATTATTTTTTTTGTGTTATAAGCAACATAGTTGTTTATAAACTGGGTTTTATAGTTTTGCTGTTTTTAACCCTTATTGGTTATAAATTGTATTATAGGCTCGGGAAGAAAAATTATTGATATAAAAAATCAATTGATTTTTATATAGCTATTTTTGATAGCTATATGAGGTATATTACTTTTACTTTTAATTTAGCAAGGTGATTATATGAATGAATACAATATTGAAAAAAGAAGCGGCATATATACAAAAGAAACTGTGTTATACATTGCTTTAGGTTGGATATGTGCCTTTTTGTCACTTCTCATTTTACCGTATGTTTTTGGCGTTATTGGAGTAATTATGGGTATATTGGCTGCAAAAAACGGCAGCAGGCTTGGATTGCCAATTATAATGGCAAGCATTGTTCTTATGGGAATAGGATTGATGTTTAACAATGTAATTCTCGATTACACTATACGTAAATTCAATTTAGCAATTTTCAAGCTCGCTTAATATAGAAAATTGTGGAGGATAATAATGGAAGAAAAATCAAGGGGAAATCTGGTTATTATCGGTGGTGCTGAAGATAAAAAGGGTGAAAGCAAAATTCTCAAAAAAGTAGCCGAATTAGCCGGATTCGGTGAAATGAAATTTATTATTCTCACAACAGCTACTGAACATCCGGTAGAAGTTGGAGATGAATATTTAAATGTATTTCAAAGGCTTGGAGTAAACAATATTGAGGTTCTTGATATAAGTACAAGGGAGGATGCAAATAACGAGGAGAATTATCAAAAGATAGTTGATGCCGGTGGTATATTTATGACCGGTGGGGATCAGTTAAGAATAACCAGCATTCTTGGCGGAACTAAAGTTTTTACCGGACTTATAGAGGCATATCTCAAGGGAGTAGTTATAGCAGGGACAAGTGCCGGTGCTTCGGTAATGAGCAATACTATGATTGTTGACGGAAACAGCAATGACCCCGCAAGGAAATGTACACTTAAAATGGCATCCGGTTTGGGACTTCTTGAAGAGGCAATAATAGACCAACATTTTGATCAAAGGGGAAGATTTGGTCGTCTCCTTTGCGGTGTGGCCGAAAATCCGCATATGCTCGGCATTGGAATAGATGAGGATACGGCTATCAAGGTTTATCCCGATGCACATTTTGAGGTTGTAGGCTCATATGCCGTTACTATAATTGATGGAAAATCTATTATAAGCTCTAACGTATCCGAACTGAAACCCGATGAAATACTGGCAATTGCAAATGTAACGGTGCATGTGCTGCCGGAGGGATACGGTTTTGATATGAAAAGAAGGGAAGTTCTTAGGTTGCATTGATATATCAATCATTACTTAGTTTCAGGAGGAAGCAAGGTGCAAATTAATAATATACGTGTTTTTGCAGGAAAGAATATATACAGTTTTAAGCCGGTTATCAGGATGGAGGTGGATATAGGCAATCTATGTGAAAAACCTACCTGCGATATGCCGGGGTTTAATGAATATATAGTCGAACTTTTTCCCGGGCTAAAGAAGCATTGTTGTTCTCTCGGGTATGAAGGCGGCTTCATGGATAGGCTCAAGGAAGGTACTTACATTGGACATGTTATTGAGCATTCAATCATAGAACTTCAAAACTCTTTAGGATATGACGTGTCTTTCGGGAAGACAAGAATTTATGAGGAGCCTTCCGTTTATCATATAATTTATCAGTATGTGGATGAAAGGTGTGGAATAGAATGCGGAAAGACAGTTATTAATATTGTATCGGATTTTTTAAAGGACAAGCTCATGGACCCAAAACAATTTTCCGCCATATGTGATAAATTGAAGAAATTAAAGTATGAATCCGAACTTGGGCCAAGCACTAAAGCAATCTATGATGAAGCGGTTAAGAGGGGAATACCTGTTAAACGTATTGGAAACGGCAGCATTTTGCAGCTGGGCCTTGGCAAAAATATAAAACTTGTAGAAGCATCTCTGACAAGCTTATCAAGCTGTGTGGCTGTCGATATTGTATCGGACAAGTGTCTTACTAAGAAAATACTTTCTGACCATAAAATACCTGTACCCGATGGAGAGATTGTTTACTCTGAAGAAGAAGCGGTAAAAGCTGCTGAGTCAATTGGGTATCCGGTGGTGGTAAAGCCTTGTGACGGATGCCAGGGAAAAGGAGTTTCCACAAATTTGCTAACGGAATCGGAGGTAAAATCAGCTTATAAGGAAGCTTCCAAGCATAGCAAGGCAATAATGGTTGAATCTTATATTGAAGGTAAGGATTACAGGATACTTGTGGTTGGAGACAAGGTTTCGGCAGTTGCTGAGAGAAAACCGCCCTATGTTGAAGGAGATGGAGTCCACAATATAGCTGAGCTTGTGGAAATAAAGAATCAGGACCCTGCAAGAGGCGATGATCATGAAAAGCCTCTTACGAAAATTAGTATTGATAATGTGGCATTAGAGCTGTTAAAAAGAAACGGCTATACTGTCGACTATGTACCTAAAAAAGGAGAGATTGTTTACTTAAGATCAAATACAAACTTGAGTACGGGAGGTACTGCAAAGGATTGTACCGATGAAATTCATCCCGAAAATAAAAAGATTGCAATAAAGGCTGCAAAGGTTTTGGAGATTGATGTGGCAGGTATTGATATGAAGGTCCGGGACATATTAATGCCCATTGGCAAAGACAATGGTGCAATAATAGAAGTAAACGCTGCACCGGGGCTTAGGATGCATTTGTATCCGTCTGAAGGAAGGCCCAGGAATGTTGCAGCAGATATTTTAGATATGCTTTATCCGAAAGGCAGTCAACATTCCATACCCATTATTGCGGTTACCGGTACCAACGGCAAAACTACTACTACAAGGCTTATAAGGCATACAATAGCACTTAAGGGCAGTAAGGTGGGTATGACAACAACAAATGGCATTTTTATAGGTGATGAATGCATATTGGAAGGTGACAATACAGGCCCAATAAGTGCAAATATAGTGCTCTCAAGCAAAGAAACCGAGGTGGCTGTTCTCGAAACAGCGAGAGGAGGGATAATAAGAGGCGGATTGGGCTATGACCTTGCTGATGTGGCTGTCATAACAAACATAAGCGATGATCATATAGGCCTTGACGGAATAAAGGATATTGGGGATTTGGCATATATTAAATCGCTGGTTGTTGAGGCGGTAAAGCCGGAAGGAAGTTCTGTATTAAATGCCGACGACCCTATGATTGAATACCTGTTAGGAAGGGCACGAGGTAATATTATTTTGTTTTCCACCGAAGCCACTAATAAATATATTGCAAGGCATATAAAAAGAGGAGGTGTTGCCGTATACTTAGATGAAGGTTATATCCATATCTATGATAAGAAGGACTTAAAAGTAATTGAGGTTAATAAAATTCCCATTACATTTAACGGATGTGTAAAATGTAATATTGAAAACTCGCTTGCTGCAGTATCTGCACTGTATGCTGCAGGCATTCCGTCGGAGCTTATTGAGATGGGGCTAAAAACATTTATGCCCGATGAAAAATTAAACCCGGGAAGGTTTAATCTTTTTGATATGGGAGACTTTAAGGTCTTGCTGGATTATGGACATAATCCGGCCGGATTCAAATGTGTGTCGGATTTTGTATTATCTCAAAAGGCCAAAAGATATGTGGGCATAATTGGTGTGCCTGGAGACAGATCCAACGAGAGTATAAAGGAATCGGGAATACTTTGCAGTAAAGTGTTTACAGATATTTATATCAAAGAGGACAATGACCTAAGAGGAAGACAACCGGGTGAAGTAGCTCAATTACTGTATGACACCATAATAGACCAGGGATTTAAAAAGGAAAATGTAAAAATTATCCTTTCGGAAGCTGAGGCATTGGAAACGGCTATAAAGAATGCAATACCGGGAGATTTGATAGTTATGTTTTATCAAAAATTTAATCAGTCATTGAAAATTATAAAAAGCCATATGAAATCAAAAGTACAGGAAGAGCTGCCGGCATAACGATTTGGACTGCTGCTTTGATATAAATTTTTTCCGGTTTTTTAGGTCATATCTTTGAACTCTTTAAATTTTACAGTATAATATAAGAATGGCTAAGTGTTATATATTTTTATAAAAAACTTATATGAAATTAAAGAGAGGTTTTGGAGATGGTAGATAAGGAAAGAGTCAAAGCGGCAGTCAGAGAAATTTTAATTGCAATTGGTGATGATCCCGACAGGGAAGGTCTGAAAGAAACTCCTGACAGGGTTGCAAGGATGTATGAAGAGATTTTTGCCGGTTTGCATAAGGATCCCAGAGAGTATGTAAAGGTTTTCCAGGAGGAGAATCATGAAGAAATTGTGCTTGTTAAGGATATTCCTACATATTCTATTTGCGAACACCATTTGCTTCCGTTTGTTGGTGTAGCCCATGTGGTGTATATACCCAGGAAGGGAAAGATAATGGGGCTTAGCAAGTTGGCCAGAATAGTGGACACTATTGCTAAAAAACCACAGCTTCAGGAAAGACTGACAAGTGAAGTTGCCGATGTGCTTATGGACACAATTAATCCCATCGGAGCAGCAGTTGTTATGGAAGCGGAGCATTTATGCATGACTATGAGAGGCATAAAAAAACCCGGATCAAAGACAATAACATCTGCATTAAGGGGAATTATTAAAACCGATGCAAGGACAAGAGCAGAGGTTATGGCATTGATTAAGGAATAATTATTGGAGTCTCTTTTAATTTATATAAATATTTAATTTTTTTCGAAAATTGATGAAAAGCTATGATTTAGAAGGATGAAATTATATTATAAGTAACATTTTAGTCAATACTTGATTAAAAATATATTATTTTTTGCCGAATTATAGTATAATTAAGAAAAATGTATAAAAGGACAAGCAATAGGTTCTGTTTATAATGGCGAAATGCTAGAATCCTTCTAAGGAGTGGATCAAATGGATGTTAAAAATAAGGTTAATGTTAGAATAGCCGGTAAAGATTATACTTTGGTTGGTGTTGAGTCTGAGGAATATATACAGAAAATAGGTCTTTTTATAGATAAAAAAATGAATGAAATTATGAAGATCAATCCAAGGCTTAGTACGTCTATGGCGGCTGTTCTTACTGCAATCAATATAGCTGACGATTACTATAAATCTTTTGAGAATGAGAAAAAGCTCCAAAAGGATTTAAGTGATCTAACTGCCGAATTTGAAAGGCTTAAGGAGGTAAATAAGGCTTTAGCAAGTGAAAATGCAGCATTGCAAAGCAAAAATACCGAGCTTCAGCTTGAACTCGCCAAAAAAGAGGCAGAGCTTGGAGGAGTAAAGAATACAATCGGTAAAGTACGTCATAGATAATATTTTTAATATAATTAAAGGGCGGTGGTTGGATGGACGGTTATATCAGTGTTTCAAACTTGGCACTTCTCACGGTTACAGCAGCTGTATTAGTTTCGGCTGTTTTTTTAATTATTTTCCTCAAAAATCTCACTGATTGCGTAAAGGTGATTCGTTCTCTACTTAAGAACAATATGTCGAATATTGACGAAAGTTTAAAGAAAATGCCTGCAATTACTAAAAATATATCAGAGATGTCCGAGACCGCTAACAGAGAGGTTAAGGCAATTGAGTCTGCTATAAGCAGTATAGGGACGGCAGTAGAGGAAACTTCCGCAACTGTCATAAAGATCAAAAACGATTTTGGAGAGATATCTAATTTAGTTAGAGCCCTTAAGTTTATAAAGCGGTTGTTTAGATCAATGACTAAAAATAGTAAATAACTAGATATTTTTAAAATATCTATAATTATCGTTAAAAAGTGGTTACAATAGAGGTTTGGAATGAAAAATGATATTGAATTACTTGCACCGGCCGGCAACTGGGAATCGTTCTTAGCTGCTGTGGAAAATGGTGCAGATGCTGTTTATCTCGGGAGTAAATACTTTAATGCCAGGCAGAATGCCGGCAATTTCGATAGGGAGCTTCTTATGGAAGCTCTAAAATATGCCCGGGTAAGAAATGTAAAGGTCTATCTTGCATTAAATACACTTGTTCTCGACGATGAAATTAAAGAGGCTTTGAAGGTAGCCGTTGATGCCTATGTAATGGGTATCGACGGAATAATTGTGCAGGATATGGGTCTTGCACGCATATTAAGGCAAATAATACCTGATTTAGAACTACATGGTAGTACCCAAATGACCATTTACAACAAAGAAGGTGCCAATGTCCTTGAAGAATTGGGTTTTAAAAGGGTGGTGCTGGCCAGGGAGCTATCTATTGAGGAAATTTCTCATATTTCAAAAAGTACATCTATTGAGACAGAGATATTTGTCCATGGTGCTTTGTGTGTCTGTTATTCGGGGCAATGCCTTATGAGTAGTCTTATAGGCTCAAGAAGCGGCAATAGGGGTAAATGTGCCCAGCCTTGCAGACTTCCCTATGAGATGATTTCAGAAAATTCGAGTGACAGGTTCAAAGGTAAAAAAGGCTTTCTTTTAAGTCCAAAGGATTTATGCTCTGTCCCTCTGCTCGAACAGCTGCTTGATTCAGGAGTTGCTTCACTCAAGATAGAAGGAAGAATGAAGCAGCCTGAGTATGTAGCTACGGTTGTGAGAATATACAGAAAATATATAGATAGATATTTTGACGGTACAATAACAAAGATTGATCCTTGTGAAAAAGAAAATGACATGAATGAGCTCATGCAGATTTTTAACAGGGGAGGCTTTTCAAAGGGATATCTCGAAGGGAAGACAGGAAGGGATATGATGTGTTATGAAAAGCCCAAAAACTGGGGCATATATATTGGAAATGTTGTTTCATTCAATAAAGCCACCGGTATATTGAAAATGAAGATGACGGAAGAACTGTCCATAGGTGATGGAATTGAAGTGTTTAACGGGGAGAATGTAAATCCCGGTACCGTTGTGACATATATAAGGACGGAAGACGGTAAAAAAAATTTCGCACAAAAAGGTGACATAGCCTATGTTGGTGATATAAAAGGCAATGTACCGAAGGGATGCAAGGTTTACAGGACATCAAGCAAGGCATTGAACATGCGTGCAGGTGAGACTTTTAACGGAAAAAACTTTAATCGAAAAGTTAAGATAGAAGGGATATTGTCAATTAAACAGAATTCTCCCGTAACACTAAGAATTTTCGACGGTGACAATACTGTGGAAGTTTCTTCGGAAAAACATCCGGAAATAGCGTTAAATAAGCCTATTACAAGAGAGAGGATAGAAGAGCAGCTTTACAAGACAGGAAATACTCCTTTTGTTTTTGAGAAGCTGGATGTGAGTCTGGATGATAATTTGACCGTGCCTGTAAGTGAAATAAATAACCTAAGAAGAAAGGCATTGGAGGAGCTTTATAATAAAAAGGCGGCAGGCAATATTGAAAAAAGAGCGGAATCTCTTGGGGAATGGGAAAAAGATTTGTTTGATTTCCCGGGAAATGGTCGAAAAGCAAAAAACGATGTTAAAATTTCCGTCTATTTTTTTGAGTGGAATGAAAATTGTCAAAACAACGCAGTTTATGATAATGTTGATATAGTTTACATCCCGTTTAAGGAGTTTGTGGACTTAAAAAAATTAAACCGTTTTGATAACATCAGAAAAAGGGGATGTAGTATATATGCCGCTTTACCTGCAATTACCCGCGGCAATTATGACAATATTATAAAATCAAAGCTTTTGCAGGTTGTTGACAGCGGAATTATAGAAGGCTTGCTGCTTGGTAATATAGGGCAGCTTGAATATGTAAAGGATATTTCAAATATTAAAATAAGGTGTGACCATAGCTTTAATATTTTTAACAGCATGTCGTTACGGCAGCTTTACGATTTAGGAGCTGTGGGTGCAACATTATCTCCCGAATTGAATATTGAACAGCTCAAGAATATATTGGGCTGCCTTAATGTCGACAAAGAAGTAATTGTGTACGGAAGGCTTCCTGTTATGGTAAGCGAGTATTGTCCGACAGGATGTGTTGTAGGCATGAAGGAATCGAAAAAAGATTGTGGACCTAAACCATGCAAGGATAGATATTTTCTTAAGGATCGCATTGGTGAAAAATTTCCCGTATTATGCGACAATATCGACTGCAGAAGCACAATTCTAAGCTCTGACAGATTGTTTGCACCTGAAGTTATAAAGGATTTGAGAAACAACGGACTTGATACTTTAAGGCTTAATATATGGGATGAGACTTTAGAGCAATTGAATGGATTGATAGCTATGTTGAAAGACAGTACTGAAGAAGGATATAATAAGCATAATAGCTATAACGGTCTTGATGAAATAATCCATAGGGAAGGAACATTTAAGGGGCACTTTTTTAAAGGTGTATAGCTTCAGTAAAAATGCAGTTTTATATTTATGAAATTTTATTTTTATATGAAATGAGAGGGTTGGGGTATAAATGGAATCAAATAAAGTTAAAATTTTTGTAGAAATTTGTAGAAATGGTGTTACTCTTCCGGAGTATGCGAGACATGGAGATGCAGGCATGGATATTTTGGCGGCAGAAGATGTAGTAATTAAGCCTGGAGAAACGGTGATTATACCTACGGGACTTAAAGTTGCCATCCCTGAGGGGTATGAGCTGCAGGTAAGGCCTAGAAGCGGTATATCATATAAGACTCCCTTGAGGCTTTCCAATTCGCCAGGCACCATTGACAGCGGATACAGGGATGAGGTTGGAATAATTATGACCAATACATCAACCAAATATGATACCCATGACCTGCTGCCCATTAGCAGTACGGGCAATATAAACGGAGCATATTACATAAAGAAGGGTGACCGTGTTGCACAAATAGTTCTGCAGGTTGTTCCGCAGATTGTTTTTGAGACGGTGGACTCTGTAAAAGATATTGGCATCGATCGTGGAGGCGGATTTGGCTCTACAGGTACAAAGTAGAGTGGATATACAAAGTAGAATCGATAGATAAGCAGTAGAAAAGGGCTGTTTCAAAGCTACCTCGAGGATAGTGTTAAACAGCCCTTTTAATTATTCAGCAGATTCTATAGCTTCAATCAATGGCTTTAAATCCTTATAAGCCTCAAGGAATGTACATTTAACATTCCGGACACTTCTTATGGCATCATAGAAGTCTTCATACTCTTCCTTGTATCCGCCTTCCGATTGAATGGTTTCGATATGATCCGGAGTGTTTTCCTTTTTGATTGTTATATTTTTATCCTTTATAAACATGGTTCCTTCAGTTCCTAATATTTTAAGAAGTCTTTCGTTGTAGCCTACCGCACTGAAATAATAATTAAACACACAGCTTACGTTATTTGATGTGTTAAAGAGAAAACTCATTGAGTCTATTTCTCCTATTTGGGGATTGATGCTTTTTGTAATGGCTTTTCCTTCTTGTATTTCTCCGAAAAGATCACGAAAAACAGCCATATTATGTACACCGCCATCTGTTATAAACCCGCCAATAAATTGGTGTTTTCTACGCCACTGGGTCTGGGCGTATTTGTTGCTCATTTCCAAATGACTAAAGCAGTCCCAGATTGCAGAATAAGGTTTACCTATGCTGCCGCTGTCTAAAAGCTCTTTAGCTCTGATATAAAGAGGGTCATACCTGAAGTTTTCCGCTACCATCATCACTGTTTTGTATTTTTGTTCGAAAGTGAGCATTTCCTCTGCTTCCTTCATATTAGCGGCAAGGGGTTTTTCAACCATAACATGCTTGCCTGCATCAAGAGATTCTTTAGTTACTTGATAATTTAGGTGTATGGGAAGCAAAATAGTTACAGCTTCAACTTCAGGGTCGGATAAAATCTGCTTATAGTCTGTAACATAAGGAACATTTCCAACTATTTGAGCAAATTCCTTTGCCTTTTCTTCAGTATGGTTGCATACTTTGATAATTTCAAACTTTTCCTTCAATTGCTTTAAACCGGGCCAGTGAAGGTCTTTAGCCGCTATTCCGCATCCTATTACGCCAAGTTTTACGGGTTTCATAATATTCCTCCCTATTTTTGATTTTGATTTCATTAGCAATTATTTTTTTCATGTTTAGAAAATGACATTGTATGGGTAGTAATAATTACAGTGAATTTTATATAAAATAATTAATGCCGTTTATAAAAAGGTAATATCATTATGAATGTCGTATTATATTATGAACATTGATTGCTTTTCATATGCCGTTAAACATATGATAAAATATTAATACATTAAATACGTTATTAATTATACATTTAGCAGAAGATAAGTGTAAAAGATTAATCGTATTTATTATTGATAAGTTCCAATACTAATATTACAATTTTAAGAGCAAAATATCAATAGAGCAAATATCAATAAGAAATGTTTAAATGAGGAATATCCAAGGTGTAAATTTGCATGGAAATATTATAAAAAAAGGAAAATAAATTTCGGTCATTCTTTAGGTAATATTTATAAAAACATATAAAGTATACTAGGTATTTTAACGATATAAATATTTGCCTGGGGTTTTCAAAAAAGTATTGTAAACCCATTAAGAATATATTACTATATCATTTATGGGGAGATGATTTCATGAGTAACACGGAAATGATAGCACTACTATTAGCAGGCGGTCAAGGAAGCAGACTCGGAGTCCTCACTAAAAATATCGCAAAGCCAGCTGTTTCGTATGGCGGAAAATACAGAATTATCGATTTTTCCCTTAGCAACTGTATAAATTCCGGAATAGAAACTGTTGGTGTCTTGACACAATACCAACCTCTAGAACTTAATGCACATATCGGTATTGGAAAGCCTTGGGATCTTGATAGGATGAACGGTGGAGTCACCATATTATCACCGTACATGAAAGAAGAAGTGGGTGAGTGGTATAAAGGAACTGCAAATGCGGTTTACCAGAACATCCATTTTGTTGATAAAATTTCTCCTGAATATGTAGTAATTTTATCCGGTGATCATATTTATAAAATGGATTATTCGCTTATGCTTAAGGAGCATAAAAAGAATAAGGCTGATGCAACAATTTCGGTTATAAATGTATCATATGATGAAGCTAGCAGACTTGGAATTATGAAAACCGACCCGGACGGAAGAATAATTGAATTTGAGGAAAAGCCTAAAGTCCCAAAGAGTACTTTAGCTTCCATGGGGATTTACATATTTACCTGGGAGGTTTTAAGAGAATATCTCGTTAAGGACAACGAAGACCCCAACTCTGATAATGACTTTGGAAAAAACATCATACCCAGTATGTTGAATGATGGAAAAAGAATGTTTGCATATCAGTTTGAGGGATACTGGAGGGATGTCGGTACTATTGAGGCCTTCTGGAAGTCAAATATGGAGCTTATTCAAAGGGTTCCCATATTCAATCTTTTTGATCCTACATGGAAAATATATACACCAAATCCCATAAAGCCGGCTCATTATATCGGGCCTAAAGGAGTCGTAAAAACATCCATAGTATCGGAAGGCTGTATGATATATGGTACAGTCCGCAATTCTGTTATTTTTCCTGGAGTTTTTGTTGATGAAAATACTGTAGTTGAAGATTCCATAGTAATGACTAACTGTAAAATCGGGGCTAACTCGTATATCAACAAAAGTATATTGGGAGAGAATGCAATAATAGGCGACGATGTCAAAATAGGAGTAGGTGAAGTGGTAGAAAATGAATTAAAGCCTGCAATTTACAACTGTGGTATAACTGTAGTTGGTGAAAGCTCGTATGTACCGGATGGTGCAGAGTTAGGTAAGAATGTTGTTATAGACAATTTTGTTACTACTGACGATTATTGTTCACTTAATGTTCCGTCAGGAAAAAGTGTATTTAAAGGCGGTGTGTGCGATTGAAAAATGCAATGGGGATTATTCTCACAGGCGGGAATAAAAGCGGTATGAAGGAATTATCTTCAGTCAGGGCTACAGCAGCTATTCCTGTAGGAGGAAAGTACAGAGCAATTGATTTTGTTCTGTCTAATATGGTTAATTCGGGTATTACTAATATAGGAGTATTGACGCAGTATAATTTCCGCTCCCTGATGGATCATTTGGGTACAGGAAAAGAATGGGATTTGGATAGGAAAAACGGTGGTTTGTTTATATTTCCCCCATATCTATCAGATGATGGCTCGGGATGGTATAAAGGAACTGCAGATGCGATGTACAATAACCTTACATATTTGCTGCGAAGTAGTCAGGAGTATGTTATTGTGTCGGTAGGAAACAGCGTTTGTAAGATGAATTTTGAAAAAATGCTTGATTACCATATACAAAAGGGTGCCGATATAACAATAGCATACAGGGATATGAGTGACTTATATCCCGAGGATTTGACGCTTTTGGGTATCTTATCGGTTGATGATGATCAAAGAATAACAGATTTTGAAGAAAAGCCCTTAAGGCCTAAAGGAAATTTAGGGTCTATGGGGATTTATGTAATGAAGCGTGAGCTTCTTATATACCTTTTAGAGGAGTGCATTGCACATGGCAATTATGACTTTGTGAGGGATGTGCTCATTAAAAAGCTGGATTCGCTTAAAATTTACGGTTACAGATTTAATAGCTATTGGAGAAGCATAAGCTCTATTAAAATGTATTACAAGTGCAATATGGAGCTTTTGGATCCCGATATATGCTGCCAGTTGTTTGTTGACGGCGGTAAAATATATACTAAGGTTAAGGATGAACCGCCCGCAAAGTATAATGATGAGGCTGAGGTTAGAAATTCCATAATTGCGGACGGCTGCATTATTGAAGGAAATGTTGAAAACAGCGTTCTTTTTAGAGGTGTTACAGTTAAAAAAGGGACGAGTATTAAAAACTGCATAATCATGCAGGGAACAGTTATTGAGCCGGGTTCATCTCTTGAATATGCTGTTGTTGACAAAAATGTCCTTATTACGGAAGGAAAGAACCTTAAAGGTGATCCTGAGTGGCCTATTATTGTAGGACGAAGAACAGTTGTTTAGACAAAAGTGAAAAATAGGTAATTATGGAACGAACTGCTAAGATAATTAGGAGTTCGTTTTTAATGTATATTAAACGATAAATAACGTATTTAATGAAGTTTGCTCTGCTGGATGAAATAGTTTAATTATTTATAATATAATGTATTAAAAAAGAATAAATATAAAAAATTCTGAAAGTACATACTGGCAGGAGGAGCAGAATGAAACTAATAAAAAAGCTTACTTTTTGGATTGTCGCCATTTTGTCCTTGACTTTCATGTTTGTTCAATGTTATGCATCAATTAATTTTAGGGGAGAGCAGGATACCAGTATAGTTACCGGACTTACAATTCTTATCGATTTTTCAGATTGCCCCTGGGAAGTATCAAAAGAAGAAATGAATGACCTTATTAATAAAGAAGGATACACCGGATTTAACAACAATGGGTCAATGAGAGACTATTTTTTTGATATTTCGGAAGGTAAACTATTATATACTAACGATGTATTCGGTTACTACAGAGCTCAAAAACCTAAATCCCACTATAATGACACTACTGCTAAAGGAAGGGACAAGGAACTTGTAAATGAAGCATTGAAGTTTATGAAAGAAAACGGTTATGATTTTACAAATCTAACAGTGAATAATAACAAAATGGTTATTGCTGTTAATGTCCTGTATGCAGGGGAGCCAGGTACTGAATGGGGTAAAGGGCTATGGCCTCATCAGGGAGAGATAGAAAAATTTTATTGTGGGGATATCTATATTAGCAGATACCAGATCAGTAATATAGATGCAAGTCCTACAATAGGCACTTTAGTGCATGAAAACTGTCACCTTGTGTGCGGCTATCCTGACCTCTATGACTACGGGCATGATTCAAACGGTGTAGGAAGGTATTGTATTATGGGAAACAATCATGAAACAAATCCCCAGCCTCCAAATGCATTTTTAAGAAGTGTAGTATCGGGGTGGGGAAGCGTTACGCAGTTGAATGGCCTGCCTGATAAAACAAAAGTCACAATCAAGTCAAACTCTTCAGATGTTTATGCTTATTACGGGCCTAATGCAAATGAGTTTTTTATCATTGAAAGTGTGGTGAAAAAAGGCAGATGGTCGGAAGTTCCCGATGAGGGACTGGTTATATGGCATATTGATATAAACGGAAGCAATGATAATCAGGAAATGACCAGTGAAAAACATTATAAGGTGTCCCTTGAACAGGCAGATGGATTGTATGAGTTGGAGAAAAACATTAATGAAGGTGGAGAGGGAGATTTGTTTCATTACGGTTATAAGGACAGATTTGATTCAAACACAATACCCAATTCAAACTGGTGGAATAATGAAAACTCCGGATTTGCCATTTCCGATATTAGTGCCGTAGGTGACACCATGACTTTCATCATACATAATTCCAATCAATCTGTTCATACTCCAACTGCAACAATAACACCAACCCCAACCGTAACTCCAACAGCTTCAATGACAACAGTAACACCAACAGCAACCACACCAACTTCAATAACAGCAATTGCCCCAACAGCAACACTAACTCCTACACCAACTCCATCAACTCAGACAACGCCAACTCCAACAGAAACTTTGACAGCAACACCAACAGCGACTTCAACAGCAACACCAACAGCAACTCCAGAGAGCCTTTTTACTATAAGCGGCTATATTATGCCTGATTTTTTAACAATAAATGATAACCCGATTGTAATGAAGGGGTTTACGGTCAGTGTTTGCGGAACTGATATTTCTAGCGTATCAAATGAACGAGGATATTTTCAAATCAACGGGCTCAAAGCAAGTGATACCGGATATGATGTTGAAATTTCCAAACCTAACTATTTTACCCTAATTATCAGCACAGGTGACGTTAAAGAAGATGTTGTACTGTCGGAGAAAAATGACCCTATTATTATGTGGTGTGGAGATGTAAATCAAGATGGCATCATTAATTTAGCGGATATTGTAAATCTTGCATTATTATTTAACTCTATAGATGGGGATTCTAAATATGATGAAAGCATGGACTTTAATCTGGATGGTGTTATTAATTTGAGAGACTTTTATGTTGTTTCAAAGCATTTTAACAAAACACAAAATGATTATTTGGAAAGCATGAACAAACAATGATTTTATTTTAATTATGACTTGATTATATTATGATTTTAAATTAAAATTAAATGAAAAAAGATTGCAAATCATTGAGGATATGTCTTCGGGAATACTAAGTTATTTATGGGGCAATCCTTAGAACTAATAGATTTAATAAAAAAAGGAGAATCGAAATGGACAAAATTAAAATGAAAGTTCCTCTTGTTGAAATGGATGGGGACGAAATGACCAGGATAATCTGGAAAATGATAAAGGATATTTTACTTGAGCCATACATAGAGCTTAAAACCGAGTACTATGATTTAGGCCTGGAATACAGGGACAAGACAAATGACCAGGTTACAATCGATTCGGCTAATGCAATTAAAAAGTATGGTGTTGGCGTAAAATGTGCTACAATTACTCCTAATGCAGACAGGATGACAGAGTACAATTTGAAGCAGATGTGGAAAAGCCCAAATGGTACAATAAGGGCAATTTTAGATGGAACAGTATTCAGAGCACCTATAATAGTTGACAGCATTAAGCCATTTGTAAGCACATGGAAAAAGCCTATAACTATTGCAAGACATGCATACGGTGATGTATACAGGGATGTTGAGTACCGTGTTGAAGGTGCCGGAAAGGCCGAGTTGGTATTTACATCGGAAAGCGGAGAAGTTACGAGACAAACCATCCATGATTTTGATGGAGCAGGTATAATTCTCGGAATGCACAATCTCGACAAATCAATTGAAAGCTTTGCAAGAGCATGTTTTAACTATGCTTTAGATATGAAGCAGGATTTATGGTTTGCTACAAAGGATACAATATCTAAAAAATATGACCACACATTTAAAGATATATTCCAGGATATCTATGATAAAGAATACAAGCAGAAATTTGAAGCGGCAGGCATTGAATATTTCTATACATTGATAGATGATGCTGTGGCTCGCGTTATAAGATCTGAAGGCGGATATATATGGGCTTGCAAGAACTATGACGGCGATGTTATGTCGGATATGGTTGCAACAGCATTTGGAAGCCTCGCAATGATGACATCCGTTTTGGTATCACCTGAAGGATACTATGAATTTGAAGCTGCACATGGAACTGTTCAAAGACATTATTACCAGCACCTTAAGGGACAGGAAACATCAACTAATTCAATGGCTACATTGTTTGCATGGACCGGAGCCCTTAAAAAACGCGGTGAATTGGACGGAATAAAAGAGCTTGTTGACTTTGCCGACAAACTTGAAAAGGCATCCCTACAGACAATCGAAGAAGGTGTTATGACAAAGGATTTGGCACTATTGTCTGAAGTAAAGGATAAGAAGGTAGTTAATACAGAGCAGTTCTTAAGAGAAATAAATGACAGACTGGTAAAATTGCTCCAGAAATAATCAGACTATTAATTCCAGTGATTAATACCAGTGTATGTAAAAGGCCCTCAAATCAGTTTATGAACCGATTGAGGGCTTATGTTTTTATAATTATTGATCGATCACTATTTTTTTACCTTTAGTTTTTTAAAAAGTTTAGGTTTCTTATGTTCGTCATCGCCGCTTTTTACGTCTGCAAGATCTAATATAAACATGAATATGGGTATACCTATTATAAGTCCCCAAACCTTAAAAAAGTGCTCACCGACAAGAAGTATAAAAAACGTGATAAACACGGGAAGTTCTGTTTTTGACGACATGAGCTTGGGGTTTAGCACATACGCTTCAATTGAGTGAAGAACTGCAATCATAATCCATACCGCCAGAACAAGGTTTATACCACCATTATTAAAAGCAATGAGGCTAAGGGGTATAAGGGAAATAAAAACACCGGCGACCGGAATAAGACCGAGAACAAAAATCATCAGCCCAAGACCAAGAACTTGATTGAAACCCATAAAATATAATATGATTGTTGATAGAATACAGTTTATAAATGCTATGGCAAATTGTGCTTCTATGACCTTACCGAATGAGTTGACAAACTTATTACCGAAATATTCAATTTCAACATAAAAGACTGAAAACTTGCTGGTCTTAAACTTGGAAAAAAATCTTTGTATTCTGCTTTTTTCCAAAAGAAAGAATAGACTAAGTATAAGGGAAAGTAAAATATCCAGACCCAGTCTGCTAATGCTGCTGGCTGATTTAGCCATTATATCTAAACCTTGGTGCAAATAATCAGACAACTTTATATCTTTTATATTGAATTGTTTTAAAAATGACATTATACTTTTCTCCAGCTCAGTCTGATGAGGCTTGGTATAGAAAGCATAAATCTGGTTTACTACATTCTTTATCTCGCCTATTATCAAAGGCAGAAAATTATATAATCCGACAGTTACGCCTAAAACTAAAAGCAGGTATAGAGCTACTGTTACTATTTTTTGTTTTATCTTTACTACTCTCGATATTTTGGCACTGATAAAGCTTTGAGCTCTATGTATTAGGTATGTAAATATAAATGTGAGAAGAAAAAGATTCAACATACTTCTCATAAAATACAAAAATAATGCGAGTATAAGAAGAATCATAATCCTTCTGGTTGATTCTTTTTTAAAAAAGTTGATTATGATTTCCATTAACTAGATTAACCTCCTATTTAAGTAGTTTTGAGGATGAAATGTGTTTAAGTGACTTTTTATAGTAACCTAAATTATATCGGAATAACGTACTACATTCAATACAAATAGAGTTTAATTTAATAAAATTTCTCTATTCATTGCCGTTTTTGTACTGCAGATTGTATAAGTTGAAGTACATGCCTTTTTTTGAAAGCAGCTCCTGATGAGTACCTGTTTCCCTTATTTTGCCCTTGTGAAGTACTACTATCATATCGGCATGTTGAATGGTTGAAAGCCTGTGAGCAATTACAATTGTAGTACGATTTTTGGTTATCTTTTTCAACGCATCCTGGATAAGCTGCTCTGTTTCGGTGTCAATATTGGCTGTAGCTTCATCAAGTATCAGAATCGAGGGATTGTATGCAAGTGCTCTTGCAAAGGCTAACAACTGCCTTTGACCTGCTGAAAGCGTAGCACCGCGTTCTTTTACTTCTTCATCATACATGTTATCGAATTTCTCAATGAATTTATGAGCATTTACATTTTGTGACGCACGTATGACTGCTTCATCGGATATATCATTATTGAGCTTGATGTTATCCTTGATTGTGCCGCCAAATAAAAACACATCCTGCAGAACTACCGACATTAACTTCCTCAATGATTTTTTGCTTATTGATTTTACATTTATTCCATCAATGCTTATTTCGCCCTTTTGTATCTCATAAAGCCTGTTGATGAGATTTATAATGGATGTTTTACCAGCACCGGTTGCACCTACTATGGCTACGGTTTTACCCTTTGGAACCTTAAAGCTTACATCCCTTAAAACCCACTCTTCGTTATTATATGCAAACCAAACATTTTTAAATTCGATATCTCCTTTAATATTTTTAATATCCGGCAAATCATTTCCATCATCTTCCTCAGCAGAGGTATCCAATATAAGGAAAATTCTTTCGGAGGATGCCATGGACGATTGCAGTATGTTGTACTTTTCGGACAAATCGTTTATGGGCTGGAAAAACATGGTGATATAATTGACAAATGCAAACATGACACCAAATTGAAGAGTTCCGCTTATAACATCTCCGCCGGCAAACCACAGAAGTACCGACAGACACAATGCAGATATAAGGTCATTTAGGGGTCTGAACAGACCAAAGGCAACAATTTCTTTCATACCGGCCTTATAATATGATGTGTTTATTTCTTCAAACTTTTTATAGTTTTCTTTTTCCCTTCCAAATACTTGTATTATACGCATGCCTGAAATATTCTCATACATTGATGTGTTGATTTTAGCAAGGAGAACCCTCACAGACCTGTATATTGAACGTATTTTGATTCTAAATATTCCGGCAGCTATTGCAACAACAGGCAATACACCAAGAACAATGAGAGCGAGCTTATAATTTAAGCTTAGCATTATGATGGATATTCCGACTAATATGGAAATGTCCTTTACCAGATTGACCAGTACGTTGGTGTACATCTCATTAAGATTTTCGGTATCGTTTATTACCCTTGTTACAAGTCTTCCTACCGGGTTTTTATCAAAGAATTGCAACGGAAGCTTTTGAATGTGGCTGAAAATCTCCATCCTCATATTGAAAATAATTGTCTGGCTGGTGTAGCTTAAAAGTGATATTTGCAGAAAATTTAAAACAAAACCCAGAACTATAATGCCTATAAATAAAAGACCAAAGAATTTTACCGAGCTAATGTCTTGTGCCCTCAAAATCTTTATTTCATCTTTTGTAAGGCTCCTAGCAGGGAAACTGCCGTCTTTTGTTTTAAGAATCAGTGTGCCGTCGGAGGGATTTTTAATGATGGATACCTCCGTGTTAGTCCCGCTTTGCACATAGCCCGTAACAAGGTATGCATTTTTTCCTCGGTAGACTATTGAGTATATATTATCGGCATTTATATTTTTTACGTCATCAACCTGAGTAAATTTTTTACCGTCAATTGATTTTTCGTTAGGGCCTGCCATAGTTGCAGTGAGCGGCTTTGTATATCCATAGAGATAACCGTCTATGACCTTTTTCATTATTAGAGGACCTGAGAGGTCTGTTATGGTTGTAGCGAAAAGAAGAATAATGGAAATTGCGAAAAAGAGTCTGTATGGTTTGGCATATTTAAGAAGCCTTTTCATAAGCCTTGAGTCATAATTTTTTCCAAGATTCTCTTCTTCAAATAAGTTTGTATTTTCTTCAGACATCTTTATTCCTCCTCCTCAATTTTTGCGGCTAAAAGCTGCTTTTGATAAAGATCATGATATTTTCCTTTTTGCTCAAGGAGAGAGTTGTGATTTCCTCTTTCAATTATTCTGCCTTCATCAAGCATTATTATTTCATCGGCACCTTTTATTGCGGATATCCTATGGGAAACAATGATGCTTGTTCTTTCCTTCATTATTTCTTTTAGAGATTCTAATATAATTGCCTCGGTATGAGTATCTACGGCCGATAAGCAGTCATCAAGAATAAGAAGGGATGGATTACCGATAAGTGCTCTTGCTATGGAAATCCTCTGTTTTTGCCCGCCAGAAAGATTTACACCGCGTTCTCCGACAATAGTATCATATTGCTTTGGAAAATCCATTATATCATCGTGAATTCCCGCAGCTTTTGCAGCTTTAATGATGCTTTCGTCATCAAAGTCCCTGAAAAAGTTGATGTTTTCTTTTATTGTTGCAGAAAAAAGTATTGTATCCTGGGGTACATACCCTATGTTTTTTCTCAGGGACAAGATGGAAATTTTGTTAATATCTATATCATCAATAAACAGTGTTCCGGGCTCAGTATTGTAAAGCCTTGGAATAAGGTTTATGAGAGTTGTCTTTCCGCTGCCTGTCATACCGCATATTGCAAGGGTTTTACCTTTTTCTACTGAAATATTGATGTTTTTCAAGGTGGCATTTTCGCTGCCGGGGTATGTGAAATTTAAATTCTTCATTTCTATTTTCCAGTTAATATTATCTTTACTGATGCAGTCATTGTCATCAATAATATCGGGAACCTCATCCATCAAAAGATTGACTCTCTTGAGCGAAACTATACCTTTCTGGAATATGCTTGTGACCCAGCCTAAAGCGGCAATAGGCCAAATTAACTGCAAAAGATATCCGGCAAAAGTTACAAAGTCTCCGATGGTTATATCACCGTAAATAACCTTTAAACCACCGTATAATAGAGTGATTGCGAATGTGAGATAGGATATGGCCATAACAAATGGATGAAGCATGCTCATTATACGGACAAACTTAAGGTTCATTTCCTTGTTGTGAAGGTTTGACTTTTTAAACTTTTCAAGTTCTTCACTTTCCTGTACAAAAGACTTTACAACTCTAATTCCGGCGATGTTTTCCCTGGTTTTCTCCGTAAGATCGGCTATTGCTTCCTGCATTCTGTTAATTCGATTATGCATGTTTTTTACGTTTGCAACAACTACAATGACTAAAAAAATCATGGGAGAAAATGCAGCCAAAGTCAACTTAAAGCCTCCTGTGAGAATCATCATAACAAGAATAGCCGTAGGAAGAAGGAGACTGTCGGAAATTAGGGCGACACCCTGACCAAGCATCATTCTGACATTATCGATGTCATTTGTAGCATGGGACATTAAGTCACCGGTTTTATGCTCGTTATAATACCTTGGCGACAGCCTTTGAAATTGTGCATAGAGCCTTTCACGGAGGGTCTTTTCAAGAAGCTTTGACACGCCAAAAACCAGGTATCTCCACAAGAAGCGGAATATAGCCGTACTGATTGAAACAACTACGATTAAGATGGAGTAGTTTATAAGGTCATCTTTTGTAAAACTGCCCGACTTCAGCTTGTCTGTAAGTACCCCAAGTATTTTAGGCAGCACCATTTGCAGAATATCTACCATGAATATACATATTATACCTGCAATATATCTGCTTTTACATTTCAATATAACATCTTTTATGTATCTTAGTTCGTGCATAGTTATTAATCTCTCTTCAAATTTCTTTTTATCTATCATTCTAGCATGAAATAATTAAATTACAATAGAATTTTACAATTAAATAAAATTTGGGTGTTGACTTAATAAGAATGATATTGTAAAATGTATAGGCGTGTTAAATTAATATGTTATATGGAGAGATGGCTGAGTTGGTCTAAGGCGCACGACTGGAAATCGTGTGTACGTTAATAGCGTACCGAGGGTTCGAATCCCTCTCTCTCCGCCACTTAGAGAAACCTGCATGAGTGCAGGTATCTTTTTTATAATTATTTATAGGGATTCGAACCCGGGAGGGCGCGAACCGTTTAGAAAATGTGCTAAATGCACATTTTTAGGTGAGCGTAGGAGCCCGGTACCGAAACCGAAGGTTTGGGTGGGCGACGTCATTAGCATGCGTAGCAGGCGGCGAATCCCTCTCTCTCCGCCAAACCCCTTGCAAACACTAAGTTTGCGAGGGGTTTTAATTTACATGAATGGTAGGGATATCCCATAATTTATCCCACTTCCTGTAAAATGGTGACAAATTGGTGCCATAAACTAATAAATATTAATAAAGACAAATGAGAAATTGAAGGAAAATATATCATTACCGCTCTCTATCATGACTTTTTTTCTGAGCCTTCTTTTTTACTTTATTCTTTTCACACGGATGTAGTGTATTATGGTAAGTATCCAACACGGCTCTTTTTCTGTCCAGCCTTACATCTACATATTGTGCCGTAACGCTGTCAAGGTTTGAAGATATCCCCAACTGCATACCTACGCCCTTTAGGCTATGCCCAAGAATTTGCCCCACAGTGTAAAAATCACCTGTAAGCTGATGCATGTTTGTTGCTGCGGTATGTCGAAGATCATGAAAACGAATATGCGGCAATTCAAAGCGCCTGAGCAACTGACCGAAATCAGATGATACAGCCTCTCTTCTCAAGGGGACGCCGTTTGGTTTTGCTATAACCAGCCGGTTATCATAGTATACAGTTCCGGACAGGCGGCATAGTTCCTTTTGGCGCGCTTGCAAATCAAGCTGGCGTTCAAAATATGGCCTTGCTGCTTCAGTTATTGGCAAGACCCTGTCATAGGATTTGACCGGAGGCAGCTCTTCCGGCAGAGTGAGTGCACCGGCCGGTAATTTGAAAGGCAACTGCTCAACTACTTTGAAAGTTCCATTTTCCATGTCTACATTGTCCCATCGAAGTCCTAATATTTCGCTAATGCGTAGACCATACATACCTCCCAGCATAATTATCATTTCCCATTCAGTTCCTAGAATACTGCCCATTAACTGCTGCATCTGCTGTATAGTATATGGTTCCGGTGTTTTTCCTTGCTTTCCAAACTTGGTAATAACATCATGAGCGGGATTATTCTCTATATAATTGTATTTTCGTGCGGCTTCAAGCGCGACACTCATAATACGCTGGCAGTATCTTACGGAGCTTTGGGATAAGCCTTTCTCAAAAAGCTTCTGAAACATATTATCCAGCATGGCAGGAGTCACCTGACGCAGTTGTACATGTCCTATGCAGGGTATAATATGATTATTTATATTGCTTTTATAGCCTGCAAAAGTAGATGGTCTGAGGTTCAGAGCACCATGGTTTTCTACCCATTCCAGCAAATAATCTCGTACAGTTTGCTTGGCCTGCGCTGCTGCTGTGGCAATAAAAGATGGGTTTATTAGCTTTGCTCTCATTTCAGCTTCATGCTGCAATTCTTCCTTTTTAGTCGCAAAGCCTTTTTTGGCATAAGACTTATAGCCGTCAGGCGTTTTATACTTGATGTTTACGTCATATACCGTACCGGGCCTCCCGGTTAAAGTACCATCTGCATTGCGTTTATTTTTAACTTGCCTTGGAGCTACCGCCATAATTCCTTTTACCTCCTCTTCCACTGCATACTAACCGCAACTTTATTCCTTTCATACCAGTCCCATATTGCGGAATCTGCTAACAATCGGCGGTTGCCATTCTGAACATACTCAATTTCGCCTTTGTCCATCAGTTCCCGCAACTTGTTTTCACCTATACCTGATATGCGGCTCATCTGCTCCACGGTTTTCAACATGGGCATATGCTCAATAGCTTTTGCAGTTTGTTGCTTAGTGGCCATACCACCGCTTCCTTCCATAACATTTTTATAAATATATATAATTATGGTTTTATCCGGCGGACAGCGGTTGACCGTCCTCATAGGAATTCCACCTCCCCGTCGG
>DAOOVO010000061.1:0-24463 GCA_035370245.1 Pseudobacteroides sp. | reverse complement strand
TTGTAACTGGAAATTTCTTAACTTAAACCCTCCAAAAACTATTATACGAGGTGAACTTTATGAACAAAGAGAGAATTGTAAAAGTAGCTGTTGTCGGAGCCGGTTTTGTGGGATCAACTACAGCATATACCCTAATGCTAGGCGGACTTGTTTCCGAACTTGTTTTAATTGACATAAACAAAGAAAAGGCAGAGGGTGAAGTGATGGATATGAATCACGGCATGCCCTTCGTAAGGCCTGTTGATATTTACATAGGTGATTATAGGGACTGTGCGGGAGCAGATATCGTAATCATTACTGCAGGTGCAAATCAGAAGCAGGGTGAGACGAGAATCGACCTTGTCAAAAAGAATACGGAAATATTTAAAGGCATAATAAATCAGATATTAAAGTATAATACCGATTGTATATTACTTGTTGTTACAAATCCTGTGGATATTTTGACTTATGTGACATATAAGCTTTCGGGCTTCCCCAAAAACAGAGTTATCGGATCGGGGACAGTCCTTGATACATCCAGATTCAGATATCTTATAGGCCAAAAGGTAGGTGTGGACCCAAGAAACGTTCACGCTTATATAATCGGAGAACATGGAGATACCGAGGTTCCCACATGGAGTCTTGCAAACATTGCAGGAATCCCAATGGAAAAATACTGTAAAAACGTTGATATGTGCCTTGGTGAACCTACAAGAAAAGAAATTTTTGATAATGTTAAAAACGCTGCATATCATATAATAAATAAAAAAGGTGCAACATATTATGCCGTAGCATTGGCTGTAAGGCGTATTGTAGAGGCAATAGTGAGAAATGAAAACTCGATCCTCACCGTCTCAAGCCTTATAGAAGGACAGTATGGAATTAACGATATATGTATCAGCCTTCCAACATTAGTTAACAGGCAAGGAATAGTAAATATACTCGATATACCCATCAGCGACCAAGAACTCGCTCTTCTTACAAAGTCTGCAAGCACTTTGAAGGAAGTTGCCGATACATTGGGTCTATGATAAAGAATGTCCGGGAAATTACGGTTAAAGCGTTTCCCGGATTTTTTCATAGTTCACGGATATAAAAAATAACAACTTTTCATACTGTTTTTTGTAACAGTTTTCTTATTTTTTCTCTTCAATATCTCATTGTTTTATAATATAATATTTTTATCAGACAAGAACAAATCGGTTCTATATTAAATAGCAAATATAGGACGATTCAACAAGAAAATAGTGCTTTTAATATTTGATAATTCCTTATGACTTAAGAAGTGCACAGTAATGGAAACTCATCATTAGACAGAAAAAGGAGATAATAATGGAAAATTCAGTTAAAGTACTAAACAGTATTGTGGAAAACGTGGAAAAAGTAATTGTGGGTAAAAGAAAATCTATTGAATTAGCACTTATATCCCTCATATGCAACGGGCACGTACTTATTGAAGATGTTCCAGGAGTAGGCAAAACAAGTCTCATATCTTCACTTGCAAAGTCCATAAATGCATCTTTTAAAAGAATCCAATTTACCCCTGACATTTTACCGTCAGATATTACAGGTTTTTCCATGTACAATCAAAAAACAGGTGAATTTGAGTATCGTCCGGGTGCTGTAATGAGCCAGATTATACTGGCAGACGAAATCAACAGAACCTCCCCGAAAACTCAGGCAAGTCTTCTTGAAGTTATGGAAGAGAATCAGGTAACAGTTGACGGAGTAACACATAAAGTTCCAAAACCATTTATGGTGCTGGCAACACAGAACCCTGTCGAATATCTGGGTACGTTTCCCCTTCCGGAAGCTCAATTGGACAGGTTCTTTATGAAAATATCCATCGGTTATCCTACTCCAGGGGAAGAAAGCTACATATTAAACAGATTCAGACAGAGCAACCCGATAGATGAATTGGAAAGTGTAACCACAGGCGAAGAAATTCTCAAGCTACAGGAGCAAGTAAAAGAAGTACATGTCGATAAAACACTTAATGATTATATTGTTGATATAGTAGCAAGCACAAGAAATCATAATGATATAATTTTAGGATCAAGTCCAAGAGGATCCATTTCACTTTTTAAGGCAGCACAGGCATGGGCCTTCTATAATAAGAGAAATTATGTAATACCTGAAGATATTAAGTATATGGTGGTACCTGTTCTTTCACACAGAATTGTGCTTAAGCAGGAAGCCAAATTAAAGAAAATTAATTCAGCAGATATTTTAGACTCAATTCTGGAAAAAATAAAGGTTCCAGTGGTGGATTCCAATGTTTAGGAATAGAGTTCTATATGCCTGCTTTATTTTATCTGCCTTAATTTTCACTTACTTTTACGGCGGTATGGTTCCTTATGGATTTCTTTACATTGGAATTATTATGCCCGTTATATCCTTCCTTTACACGCTTTTTATACTTTTGAGATTCAAATATACTCAAAGTATTGATAAAAACTTCATTACAAAGGGTGATATTGTAAATTTTAATCTGAGCATACATAATGAGGATTTTTTTCTGTATCCTTATATAAGAATTAACTTTTGCGGAGCTGATACGATATTTAAAGACCAGTTTCAGTCAAAGAGCCTTTCATTATTGCCTTTTAGGGATAAGAAATATTCATTTGAACTGGAATGCAACTATAGAGGAAATTATGAAATCGGTATAAAATCAGTCCAATTTGAAGACTTTTTCGGACTTTTCAGACTTACATACAAAAACACAGAAACCAAGTACATAACTGTTTATCCAAAAATCGTATTCTTGGAAAGATTCGATTTAAAAACCAATTATATGAGTGAAACCAAAAGTGTTTTAAACGACAGGTTCGAGGATATGACCACAGTATCGGACCTTAGAAAATATGCTTATGGTGACAGCTTAAAGAAAATTCACTGGAAGCTTACGGCAAAAACACAGAACTTAATGGTAAAGAATTTTCAAAGCACTACGCAGACCAGCTGTGTAGTCTTCCTTGACCTTCAAAAAAACCCCTACTCCCATGAAATAAACACAATTATCGAAGATAAGGTATTGGAATGTGCAATTTCTGTAATCTATTATTGTCTAAATAACTGGATACCGTTAAATTTTGTTTATTACAAAGATGAAATAATAGATACATTTGCCAATTCTCCCCTTGATTTCGATAAAATATACAAAACAATGACAACAATCAGTTTTCTTGAAAAAGTAGGATTGAAAGACTTGTTGAAGGTCTATCTCATGGATAACATCAACAACTCAAATTTGGTTTTATGCACATCAAATTTGAGCTACGATCTTTATAATGAGATATATAATGCCAATTACTCAGGATATGATATCAGTATAATTTATGTTTCACCTTCCGAACTGACTGGAGGTTCCGGGAGTGATGAAGATACCATTTTATCAACCCTTACTGAATTAGGGGTTGGCGTATACCGCCTCAACATATCCGATGACATAAAACATGTATTGGAGAGATAAGTATGTCCATAAAAAAAGTATTGCCTAATTACCTTATTAATTTTATATTGACGGTTTTTATGAGCTTTTCCTTTATTTATGCACTAACCACAACATTGAACTTAAAATACAAGCCTTATATAATTATATTGGCCATATCCGCAGTAACACTGTTTTACTCGGTAATAACCATAAATAAAAAGGTTCTTAAAATATCAATTGTGTCAATACTTGTACTTTTTTTTGGAACTATAGGCTTTCTTCTCTACAAGTTCGGCTTTAACGAGATATACGTAAATATAGATTACTTTTGCAACTGGCTTTATGATTATGTTGTAAGCTTCAAGGTAAGGCTTATACCGGTCTATGGTATTGTAATAGCAGCATTTTTTATATTGTCGGTTACTCTATTTGTTTTTATTTTTACATTGAAAAGATTTAATTTTATTCCAATACTAATATTCGGTTCACTGCTTTTCGCCATACAGTTTGTGAACAAATTCCTTGTGGCACCGAACACATTCTATCTGTTTTTATTTCTAATGGTCATATACTACATGAAGCATATATTTGTTAAAAACTCTTCATCGGGAACAAATGAATATATCAACCCGTCCGCTTTTATTCTGTTTATTGTGCCGTTATCTGCATTAATACTGTTCGTAACGTACATTATTCCTTCTCGTCCAAAGCCATTAGAATGGAAATGGCTCGATGAAAAACTTAAAATATTTTATAACAGTTACATTGGCACAGCTGTGCCGAGCAAATTTGAATTTTTCTCTCTGTCGGAAACAGGCTTTGGCAACAGTGGCGGTACTCTTGGCGGTAGAATTACAAAAAATAAAACACTGGTTTTAAAAGTTAAATCCCCCAGAACTATCTATCTTAAAGGTGCGGTAAAAGATTACTATACAGGTAATTCATGGGTAAATACCGATCATTCCACATGGAAAATAAACAGTAAAGCAAACAACTTTGACTTAGATTATAATAATATAATAAGGACATTATCAGAAAGATCCTATGCATTTGGCATAGAATATGAAGAAAACAGGCTTTTAAGGAACTATATTGAGCTTTTAAGCGGTATGAGTCTTGCAACCGGTGACGAAGATTTTATTAAAAACTATTTTACAAGAGACAATATCGAGATAACTTTTCATAACCTATCTACAAAAACTGTTTTTCTGACTGAAAATGCTTATCAAATAAATGCATCCAACAGAGATCTGATAGTTAGTTCAAACGGTGAAGTAACAACATCGAAACAGATGTCAAAGAACTCAAAATATAGTTTTTCTTCCTTAAACATGGTCATTAATAAAAAAATGGAGGATTTACTGCGTAAAAGCACTAAGGACTTTTACCAGAAATACATTGATGATTATAATTACATAATGGAATTTTTGATAGACAAAGCAAAACAGATGTGTGATTCATACGATGAAAATGCGGATATACCTGTAGAAATAATTGATGAAAGAGGCTATAAATATGTGATTTTTGCTATGCGTAACAAGCTAATCACCGGTAAATATGAATTCAATATGGATTCTATTACTGCAGATAATATTTTTGAAATTTTTCCTAGAATTGATTCAAACAATATTCCTCAAAGAGTACAAGATATTGTAGAACAAAGCATTGGTCGTGAAAACTTCACTCCATTCCGTGATAAAATATTAATGGGAATAGACATTGAAAACATAGTGGCTTATTATGTAATTCCTCTTAATGAAGCCAGCTTAAAAAGAATTAACAACAACTTTAATAATAAGATAAATGACTTTAGACTGTCGATAAATCCAATGCATCCTACTATACAAAACATATTAGAGGCAAATGCCAGAGAGGCTTACACAAAATATCTCCAATTGCCTGAAAGCCTTCCAAAAAGAGTAAAGGATCTTGCTAAAGAGGTAACATCCGGTAAGGACAATAGATACGACAAGGTTAAAGCCATTGAATCATATCTATCGAAAAATTACAAATACACTCTAACTCCGCCCAATACACCTTCGGGAAGGGATTTTGTAGATTATTTCCTATTCGATATAAAAAAGGGATACTGTACCTATTACGCAACATCAATGGTTGTTATGCTTAGATCCATCGGAATACCTGCAAGATATGTGGAGGGCTATATTGTGTCATCGGGGTCAAAAAAGGGCAATGAGTACCATATTACAAATGAAAAGGCACATGCATGGGTTGAAGCATACTTTGAAGGATTCGGCTGGATAAGATTCGAGCCTACTTCCGCATATGCAAGCGTTACTGCCAGTGAAAGCAACACCGACAGCAGATCGGGAGGATCAACAGGAGGAAGTAGGCCATCCTGGATTGATAATGTCAACAATCCCGGCAATAATTATGATCTGGAAGTGAATGAACTTCCTGCCGATAACAAAAAAAATATCGCCATTCTTATAGTTTTAATAGTTGTTGGCTTGAGCATTTTATCATTTGCGGGCCTAATGCTTTACAACTCTGCTAAAAGCAGAAGAAAGTTCAACAAGCTCGCTAAAATGGATCCCCGTGAAAGCATAATATCCGCCTACAAGTTAATTTTACATTATACGTCCATCCTCGGTTATAAAAAGCAGGATGCCGAAACACCTAAAGATTATGCAAACCGTATGGGAAATTCACTTTTTGCAAACCATGCCAACCTTAAGGCAGTTACCGATGTATTTATAATAGCCCGATACAGCAAAAATGATATTACAGAAAAGGAAAAATCTTTTGTGCTGGACAGTTTGACCAAACTGTCACTGTTTACAAAGGAAAATATGGGAAAATTCAAGCATTTTACACTAAAGTATTTGCAGGGCAAAATTTAATTATATTAAATACGATTAGTTTTTTACATTTATCTCTTCTAAATGCAAGATTAATAAAGTATTCAATAGAACTAATATTGTTTTTATGTATACTTGTCTATTGATTATAATTCGGTTAAAATATTTGTATCGGCAATAAATAAAGAAAGAGAGTGTTAAAGATGAAAAAAAATCATATTATTATTTTACTTTCAGCGGTGGCTGTAATACTTGCTGTGGTGGGAGTCGTGAGCTTTATAGGAAGTAACAAATCAAATGTCATCGCCCCCCCAAATACTACAGGTAACGTAACTTCTCAACCTGTCAACAACGGTGCTTCCGATTCTAATAACGAGGAACCGCAAATGGCTCTCGATTTCACTTTGACGGACCTTAACGGCCAGCAGGTAACACTTAGTGAGCTTAAAGGAAAAAATGTATTTTTGAACTTCTTTACAACCTGGTGCGGTCCATGTAAAAGAGAAATGCCAGAAATTCAAAAAATTCAAGAAGAATACAAAGACAAGGATTTATTGGTATATCTAATAAATCTTAACGAAGACGAACAAACTGTTAAAGATTTCATGGAAAAAAATAACTACAATTTTAATGTTCTTATGGATCCATATAGTGATGCAGGGAATCTATATAGGACTACTGAGATTCCTACCTCATTGTTTATAAATAAAGAAGGAAAAATAGTAAAAAGACATGCAGGTCAAATGACATATGACATGGTAAAGGGCTTTGTAGAAATGCTCTATAAATAATAGCCATTGATAACGGAGCTAGCTTTCAAAGTACATAGCTAACTCCTTTTTTGTTTTTACAATATATTAATACTTTTTTCACAAATTATTTACAAATACACATTTATAAAAATTGACTACAATATACTGATAGTATATACTAAGGATTAATCGATATAATGTTTTGGAAAGATACATTCTGAAATTGGACAGATTATTTTCTGTTATTTTTACACAAAATTCGGAAAATAATTATAGGAGTTATAACATGAATATTCGTAAATTTTATTTAATAATGACCACTATCGTTACTACTTTTTTATTTTCGTCAGGTGTGTGGCTGCTCCTTTTGATAAATACAACAGCAGCATCACCGGAAGACGGCAGCCCAAATTCACAGGGCAGCCTTATCAACAATATGATTCAGCCTTTTGTGGCGGATAAAAATCCGGTAAACATACTGGTGCTTGGCGGAGACAAAGTAGCCGGAAATACCGATACAATGATGCTGGTAAATTTTACACCATCTACCGGTAAAATCAATATCATCTCAACCCCTCGCGATTCAAGAGTAAAGATAAAGGGGCTCGGTTTTACCAAAATAAATGCAGCATACCCAAAAGGTGGAGCAGATCTGGCAATCGAGACTCTATCCAATTTTCTCGGTGTAAGAATCAAATACTATGTATATGTTGATACATCTGCATTCAGAAAGATAATTGACCTTTTAGACGGTGTTGATTACTACGTTCCTGTAGATATGTATTATAATGATCCTATTCAAAACCTTCACATCAATTTGAAAAAAGGACAGCAGCATTTAGACGGAAAAAAAGCTGAACAGTTTATGAGATTTAGAAAGCCTCAGGGCAAGTATACCAAAGAATTGATGGAGTATTACGACGGCAGTGATTTGAAAAGGATTGAAGCACAACAAAACTTTATTCGCGAGTTGATCAAGCAAAAGACAAACATAAAATATATATCCAAAGTAAGCGATATTATTGATGTTGTGTTAGATAGTGTTGAAACAAACATCACTTCAAGTGATGCACTTAAGCTGGCACAAAATATCAGCAATATTGATATTACAGGCATGAAAACATTCACAGTTCCTGGCACTGATGCACAAATTAACGGAATCTGGTATTATATACCTGACCGCAAAGCTACCGAATCAATAATTAATTCATACTTCTATTCCGATTTGGGTCCGGCTCCATCATATTATACATATGAGGAAGATAGTGAGCTTATACGGAGCAGAAATAAAGCTACAGCCACCAAAAATCCGTCTAACTCCGATACTTCATTAAAGGGATCCGCTACTCCAAGACCATAACAGGGAGACAGTTTAATGGATTTGATAATGCAGTTTATTGACATCCTGCTTCACGTTGATGTGTATATTGGGGAATTATTTAAAAATTACGGCCCATGGGTCTATATAATTTTATTTGTAGTTATATTTTGCGAAACCGGATTAGTTGTTACACCATTTCTTCCGGGAGATTCTTTACTTTTTACACTAGGCGCACTTAACAACAGCATGGATCTAAGAATGGCATACATACTTCTGATTGGTGCAGCCATACTTGGAAATACAAGCAACTATTTTATAGGTAAGTTTATTGGAAACAAGCTCAAACGGATTAAATTCAAAAAAATCAGACTAATAAATAAAGACCACTTGGAAAAAACCCACAATTTTTTCGAAAAGCATGGTGGAAAGGCCATAATATTATCAAGGTTCCTGCCTATTATCCGCACATTTGCTCCATTCGTTGCAGGAATAAGCAAAATGAGCCTTCCCCGTTATACTTTATTCAATGCCATTGGCGGTATTTTATGGGTTACAACATTCTTCCTGATGGGATATTTCTTCAGAAACATCCCTGCTGTTAAAGAAAATTTCACACTCGTCATTATGGGTATTGTAACAGTAACATTTTTACCTGCCGTCATAACATTTGTAAAAGGTCGTATGTCTAAAAAACAATCAATGAAATAACAAAATGAAATAACAATCAACGTGATATTATATCTATTAATTCCTGAGGTGTCTTTAAACTATAATCAGGCTTTAGTTCATTGAGCCTGTCATCGCTTGATGAAGCCCAAAGTGCCAGAGCAGATTTCACACCGGCTGCCCTGCTTGCAAGTATATCCACATCAAAATCACCTACATATAGGCTTGATTCCTTATCTGCCGACAGAAGCTCCAGTGCCTTTTCTATGCCTTCAGGATCAGGCTTTGGCTTTGTAGTATCATCACCTGTCAGCAATATATCAAACATTTCTCTAAAGCTCAGCTTTTTCAGCACTATTTCAGTAGCTCTTCTGCTTCTTCCTGTAAAAAGTCCCAGCTTAATTCCGTTTGATTTTATAGATTCAAGAAGGGTACCTATTCCCTCTATAGGCTTTACAAAATCATTGAAACTCTCTTCAAAATGCTTTATATAAACATCAGGTGCAATATCATCTTGTTTGTAATCCAAAAGCTTCTTTATGATTTCCGTATCCACAGGCCCAAATTCATTAAGTATTTCATCATCCCCGTATTCTTTGCCTGAAAGCTCCAAAACCGCCTTTTTAAGAGCATAAATTGTAAGCGGAATAGTATCGGCAAGGGTACCGTCAAGATCAAAAATTACAGCATCAAATTTCACAATAACCTCCTATAGTTTTAATAATATCTTTTAATAAGATCGTTTAATATTTTTATTTTGCGTCATTAATTATATCATAAACTTTAAACCTTTTTAAACTTAATGAGTTAGTTACAACCGATACAGAGCTAAATGCCATTGCACCGCCTGCAAGGACAGGACTTAGATAACCTAAGGCAGCAAAGGGTATTCCAACTATATTGTATATGAATGCCCAAAACAGGTTTTGTTTTATTTTACTCATCGTTTTCTTAGAAAGTCTTATGGCAGTGGGAATTGATCTTAAATCCCCTCTCATAAGAGTTATGTCAGCAGCCTCAATAGCAACATCCGTTCCTGTGCCTATAGCCATTCCAATATCGGCTGTAGCTAATGCAGGTGCATCATTAATGCCGTCACCCACCATGCCTACAACTTTGCCCTGTCTTTTTAGTTTTTCTACCTCTTCTGCTTTGTTTTCCGGAAGAACTTCCGCCAGCACATTTTTAATGCCTACCTGCTTTGCAATAGCATCAGCGGTTCTTTTGTTGTCACCGGTTATCATATAAACTTCAATACCCATTTTTTGCAGTTCTTCAATGGCTTCCTTTGAATGCTCCTTAACCGTATCGGCAACAGCAATAATTGCCTCTATTTTATTATTTACCGACATAATCATTGCTGTCTTTCCTTCATCCTCAAGCTTTGCAATAGTTGCTTCAATATCGGTAGTATCAAGACCTATTTGAGCCATAAGCTTTCTTGTTCCAATATAGATTTCATTGTTGCCTATAACAGACTTTATGCCTCTTCCCGGTATTGCTTCAAATCTATCGGGATCGGATAAATTGCCATATACACTCTTTCCTTTTTCATATATCGCGACTCCCAAAGGATGTTCCGAAGATTTTTCTGATATTGCAGACAGCTTCATAATTTCGTCTTTACTCATGCTGCCTAAAATTACAACATCTGTTACTTCAGGCTCGCCTTTTGTAATGGTACCGGTCTTATCGAGAACAATACTATTTAATTTATATGCTGTTTCAAGGTGTTCCCCACCTTTTATGAGAATACCGTTTTCCGCTCCTTTGCCCGTACCTACCATTATAGCTGTGGGTGTGGCAAGACCTAAAGCACATGGACATGCTATAACCAATACCGACACTGCACTTATCATGGCAGATGTAAAATCACCTACAACCAGATACCATATCAAAAACGTCAATACAGCAATGCCGACAACCGCAGGAACGAATATGCCCGAAACCCGGTCAGCAATTTTCTGAATAGGTGCCTTTGAACCCTGGGCATCCTCCACCATTTTGATGATTTGTGAAAGAGCGGTATCCTTCCCCACTTTTGAAGCTTCAAATTTAAATGTTCCGAACTTATTTATAGTTGCACCGATAACAATATCTCCTACCTTCTTTTCTACAGGAAGACTCTCACCGGTTAGCATTGACTCATCAACGGATGAATTTCCTTCCAATACTTTTCCGTCACAGGGTACCTTTTCTCCCGGTCTTACTACAACAATATCCCCAACAACCACATCTTCAATGGACACATCCTCTTCAACACCGTTTCTTATAACCCTTGCAGTCTTTGCCTGAAGTCCCATAAGCTTCTTGATAGCTTCAGATGTTTTCCCCTTTGCAACAGCCTCAAGATATTTTCCAAGAAGTATAAGTGTTATAATTACCGCTGCAGCTTCAAAATACAATTCCTTCATCATACCTTCCCCATGGGGCACAAAGAAGGCATTATATATACTGAAAAAGTAAGCTGCTGATGTACCTAAACTGATTAGCACATCCATATTTGCACTTTTAGCTTTTAATGCATGAAAAGCATTCCTGTAAAACCTAAAACCTATGACAAACTGAACAGGCGTAGCTACTGCCAACTGAAAATACTCATTGTGCAAAAAAGCAATGTCTATATGAAGAAGCATGGCTACCATAGCTAAAATAAGTGGTGAGCTTAATATGGCAGAAGCTATAAGCTCAAACCTTAGTCGCTTAATTTCTTTTTCCCTTTGCTCCTTTTCCCTGTCAGCGGCCATTTCCTGAGCTTTCTTGGCTTTATATCCCAAAAATTCTATTATCTTTATGATATCTGATGCTTTTATTTTTGACGGATCGTACTGAATATTTGCCTTTTCAGTAGCAAGGTTGACGGAAGCTTTAATTACACCTTCTGTTTTTCCAAGCTTCCTTTCTATTTTAGCCGAACATGCCGCACAGGACATACCGCTTATTTTAAGCTCAATACTGCTATTTTCCTGCACTACTTCCTTTTCAAACCCAAAGCCTAATTTCTTAACCGCCTCAATTATTTTATCACTGTCAACCGACACATCATCAAATTCAACTGTCGCCTTTTCAACAGCAAAATTAACATTTACTTTTGCAATACCGGGTAATTTATTTATTATTTTTTCAATCCTTGCCGCACAGGCTGCACAACTCATCCCCGTTACTCTATATGATTCTTTTCTTATCACATCATCACATCCTTAACATTGTTGTAAAAAATATTGTTGCAAAATTAATTCGAATTTATTTTCTTCACATCAGGCACAACTTTAATGCTGCTCCTTATCATACCCATCCAGCATGTATAGGGGAAAGTTCCTTCGTTTTTAGGCGTAAACTCTATTACATTATCACCCACATTAAGCTTAACACTCTTTATTCCAAACTCCTTTGCGGTAATGGCATTGTTACAGCCGTTCAAGCTCTCTTTATCGGCTTTAATTATCCACTTAACGGGAATATCTTTTTGCACTACTATTGGAGTATAGCTTCCCGGCTCAAGGGTTATAGTTACAATCTGTTTTCCATTTTCTATCCTGGCTATATTTCCGCTCCCTTTTGATGCTCCAAGAGCAATACCAATATCGTATCCTGAAAGATTAAAACCTCTGTTTAGCATTATTACTCCAAGTAACATAACCAGCACTGCACTTACCTTAAGCATTTTTTGATTAAACTTGCCGCTTAAAACAGAACTGATTGCACCAAAGCCAAACATAAGCGGAACAGTACCTAAGCTGAACAAAAACATTGATAATGCACCAGATAGCATGCTTCCTGTTCCTAATGCGTACAACTGCATAGCTTGCAGAGGGCCGCAAGGCATTAATCCATTTAACAATCCAATCACTAAAGGCCCTTTTTTACCGGTATTGCCATAAATTTTCTTACCAAATATTTTAGGCATTCTGGGATTAATCTTTCTAAGCCAGGGAAAAATGTCTAACATATTTAGGCCCATTATCACCATGAATATACCTGATATTATAGCAATTATACCCTTTGCAGCACCGGAGAAACTTATTACCGAGCCCAAAGCTCCCACTATACCGCCAATAACCGTATAAGATATAACCCTGCCTAAGTTGTATAAAAAACTGGGTTTTAACTTTGACAACTTTTTAAGCTTGGTTTCTCCATTTGTTATATCCGTTTCATTAATACCCAAACTATGCTGTACACAAACCGACAGATTGATACCGCCGCACATTGCTACACAATGCAGTGAAGTTAGAAAACCAACAGCAAACAGTATTCCATAACCCATGGACTGATTGACTTCAGGTATATAGTTAAAACCTATTGTGTTATTTATAATGAGATATAATGCCAATATTATAGCACCTATTCCAATAATCTGCGGCACACTCATTTTATTTTCTTTACCGGCAAATTTATATGAGCCCACATTTTTTACATTATAATCGAGCTTCTCTATAGCCTCAATAATTCTTTCAATATCAAGTCTATTGCTGTCGTAAGTCACATAAACACTTGAACTACCGTATATAGCTTTTACTTCTATCATTCCGTCAAGCTTTTTTAATTTATTTTCAATTCTCATTTCGCAACTTGTACAAGTCATGCCCTCTATATGAAGAGTTTTTTGAATATGTCTTTTGCTCATTATATCCCCCCGACAGTTTATGCTTGCTTTTTAAATTCTAACAGGAAATTGTGAAGATTTTATGTAGGAATTCCGGGAGAGAATAAGATGCGAAAATAATTTGCTTTTATCATATTAAAAAGCTGTTACACTAATTTCATGGTGTAACAGCCATTTGGTAACAACTAGGAAATGATATTTTTATAAAAAACATTATATGCTTTAGCCATGGTATAAATATCTATTTTACTTGTTATTTCAAAAGGAGAATGCATTGACAAAACAGCTACCCCACAGTCAATAACCTCTACTCCTAAGTTAGCTAAAAACTGGGCAATAGTGCCTCCTCCACCCTTATCAACCTTTCCTATTTCTCCCGTTTGCCATGATATATTGTTTTCGTTGAATATTTTCCTGAGCTTTGCTATAAACTCGGGATTTGCTTCACTTCCGCCTGCTTTTCCTCTTGAGCCGGTATACTTCTGAAGAATGATACCTTTCCCCATATAAGAAGCATTTCTTTTATCCTGAACACCTTCATAATTGGGGTCCACACCTGAATTTACATCGGCGGAAAGCATTGTTGAATTTGAAAGGCATGACCTTAATATAATGTCATTGTAGTTATCTGTACTAAGGAAGCATATCTTTGCGAGGAAATTTTCAAAAAATACCGACTGGGCTCCGGTGTTTCCCATGCTTCCTATCTCCTCCTTATCGGTAAGAAGGCATATAGCTGTCTTATCCACATCATTTGTATTCAATATGGCATCTAATGCAGCATAGGAGCATACCCTGTCATCCTGCCCATAACCTCCTACAAAGCTTCTGTCAAGCCCAACATCGCTGGCTTTAAAAGCCGGCACAATCTCCAAATCTGCGGATACAAAATCCTCTTCGGTTATACCGTATTTATCGTTTAAAAGCTTTAATATGTTTAATTTCACCTTATCTTTAACCTTATCATCGTCATAGGGAATAGAACCGAAAAGAACGTTCAAACCTTCCCCTGTAATTGCTTCACTCATTTTCTTTTGCATTTGATCCTGAGCTAAATGAGGAAGCAAATCGGTTATGGTAAACACGGGGTCATTGTCCTCTTCCCCAATATTAACATCAACAACATCTCCATTAACTTTTACAACAACGCCATGGAGTGCTAATGGAATTGTAACCCATTGATATTTTTTAATCCCACCATAGTAATGGGTCTTTAGAAGCACCATTCCCGTATCTTCATATACAGGGTTTTGCTTAAGGTCAATCCTTGGAGAATCGATATGAGCTCCAACTATATTCACACCATTCTCCAAACCTTTTTTGCCTATGACGGCGAGTACCACCGATTTGTTTCTGTTAACCTGATATACCTTCATCCCGGGAGTTAACTTATTGTCTTTTCCAAGGCTGTCTATAGATACAAATCCTTTTTCCTCAGCCATCTTAACCGTAAAGGCTGCACATTCCCTTTCAGTTTTCGAACTGTTTAAAAACTTTTTATATCCTTCAGAAAACTTAAATACAAGTTCCTTTTCCTTCTCGTCTATTTTCTCCCATATATATTCGCTGCTATGAGTCAATTTTTCGTTTAATAACTGCCCATTTGTCTTTTTATCTTCCATAAATGCCTCCAATATACTGAATATTGTTTTGTCATTGTTATTATATACCCATTTTATATTAAAATAAATAAAGTTTTACTGATAAAAAAATTTTTAAAAAAATGTGTTGACACAAACACTATATGCTAGTATAATAAATTTGCTGCTTGAAACAGCGACCACATGCGGGAGTGGCGGAACTGGCAGACGCGCACGTTTGAGGGGCGTGTGGGCGACCGTACGGGTTCAAGTCCCGTCTTCCGCACCATAAGTTAAGGAGTCTTATTGGTTCAAATAAGACTCCTTTTAAATTTCTTATAATATTTTTTATTATATTTGTTCTTATTATATTTTCTATCATATTTTGTTATTACATTTTCTATAATATTCACCAAGTTATAACAAAGTTATAACTACTTAAAAATCAGTATCTACCTATTGACCCTTACTCTCTCATTAAGAGGCTGAAAACTTTTTTCATCCGGCTTTGAAACCACATTCCCAAACGGCATTTGAGCTACAAGCTTCCAATTTTCAGGTACATCCCATTCCTTTTTGACATCTTCATCAATGAGCGGATTATAATGCTGCAACGATACACCAAGACCTTCAACCTCCAAAGAAGTCCAAACGATATACTGGAGCATTCCTGAAGATTGCTGAGACCATACAGGAAAATTATCCTTATATAATGGAAATTGTTCTTGAAGGTTTTTTACCACATTTTGATCTTCAAAAAACAATACCGTTCCATAGCCGCTTTTAAAACTGTTAATTCTATCTTCTGTCTGTGAAAAATTTTCTGGAGGAACAACTTTTCTCAAAGCTTCTTTTGTCATATCCCATAGCTTTTCATGATGATGATTCAAAAGTACAATTACTCTGCCGCTTTGAGAATTAAAAGCCGACGGTGCAAACTTCACAGCGTTTTCCACCACTTCAACAATTCTATCTTCAGGAACTACCTTTTCCTTGCCAATCCCATAATATGTTCTTCTATCTTCAACAGCTTTATAAAAATTCACGTTCATATTATCACCTCATTTTAAGACCATTACAATTTATTTTGTAATATCATTTATCATCTATTTTAATAGTATTATTTATTCTCTATTGTAATAATAATATTTACCCACATTTTTTATAAAACTACCTAAAATATAATTAATTTTTTAAGTCAAAAAGGCTGTCGTAAATAATCTTATTAACAATTATTTACTACAGCCTCAATTAATATCTGAAATTACCCAAATACATTAGCCATTTCCAAATATGTTTTGATCCTTAAGAATGACATCATGAGCTCCACCCTCTATGATGCTGGTTGAAGATACCAATGTGAGTCTTGCAGTCCTCTGGAACTCCTCTATTGAAGTTGCACCGCAGTTACACATTGTTGATTTAATCTTGTGAAGAGTAATATCGAGATTGTCCTTTAATTTACCTGCATAAGGAACATAAGAATCTACGCCTTCTTCAAAAGAAAGCTTCTGGCTTCCGCCCAAATCATATCTCTCCCAGTTGCGGGCACGCTTTGAGCCTTCTCCCCAATACTCTTTAACATAATTATTACCAACCATAAGCTTTTGTGTGGGGCTTTCATCAAACCTAGCAAAGTATCTTCCCATCATTACAAAGTTTGCACCCATTGCCAATGATAAAGTAATATGATAATCGTGAACTATTCCACCATCTGAACACAAAGGAATATAAACGCCTGTCTTTTCAAAGTACTCGTCCCTTGCTGCAGCCACTTCTATAAGAGCTGTTGCCTGACCTCTTCCGATACCCTTTTGTTCTCTTGTAATACATATGGAACCGCCGCCTATACCGACTTTGACAAAATCAGCACCACATTCCACAAGGTACAAGAAGCCTTCTTTATCTACAACATTACCGCCACCTACTTTAACTTCATCGTTGTAGGTCTCCTTAATCCATTTTAAAGTGTCTCCCTGCCATTCGGTATATCCGTCGGATGAGTCAATACATAATACATCCACACCTGCTTTTACCAGTTCCGGAACCCTGTCCTTGTAATCCTTTGTATTTATTCCTGCCCCTACCATTAAACTTTTATTTTTATCTAAAAGTTCATTGGGGTTTTCCTTATGTGAGTCATAATCCTTTCTGAAAACAAGATAAACAAGATTTTGTTTATTATCAACAATAGGAAGACAATTAAGCTTGTTCTCCCATATTATATCATTTGCCTCTTTAAGGCTTATACCGTCTTTTCCGTATATCAACTGTGAAAAGGGTGTCATAAAATCCTTTACCTTTTCATCTAAGCTGCATCTGCTCAAACGATAATCTCTGCTTGTAAGAATTCCTTCAAGCCTTCCTGTAGGAGTACCGTCATGAGTAACAGCGATTGTAGAATGTCCTGTTTTTTCTATTATTTTAAGTACTTCCCTTAATGAACTTTCAGGCGTAATATTGGAATCGCTTATAACAAACCCAGCTTTGTACTTTTTAACTTTTCTCACCATACTGCACTGTGACTCTATTGTTTGCGATCCGTAAATAAACGAAATACCCCCGCATCTTGCCAAAGCAACAGCAACATTGTTATCCGATACGGCCTGCATTATGGCAGATACTATTGGAATATTCAAATGGAGACTTGGGTTCTCGCCTTTTTTAAACTTAGTAAGTGGAGTTCTGAGGTTAACGTTTTCAGGTATGCAATCTTTTCTTGTCAGATTTGGTATGAGAAGATATTCATTAAAAGTTCTCGAAGGCTCATTGTAGAAAAAAGCCATTTTCTTATCACTCCTTATTAATTTATAAAAAAATAATCCCGTTAGGAATTTTTGTTATTCTGATTAATTTTAATCTATTTGGATATTTTATATTACAAATCCTTTTATGTCAATACATTAGAATAAATAAATATAATTAGTATAAAATAAGACCCGGAGGGATTTTATATGAGCAAAAAACTTACAAAAACAAGCAATCCAAAGAAGCCTGTAGAAAAGCATGATACTGCAGCCTGGGCTAATATTGAAGCCGTTAAGTCAGACTCTTGCGTAACAATTCCAAGTGACATCCAAGTGAAAAATTCAAAGGAATATGTTGATACAAACGAAAAATAATTTATTCATTTTATGAAAGCAGCCTCGAACCTTTATTAGTTCTGAGGCTGCTTTTTTAGGTCTTATACTCCATGCTCCCACATTTTTTTATATCTTTCAAATCTTTCCTTAGCATGAATTTCAGCTGCATCAAACATTTCTCCTGCAATATCCGGGAATACGTTCATAAGCTGTGAATACCTTATTTCACTGTTTATATATTCCTTAAACGGTTTTGTAGGCTCTTTCGAATCAAGTGTGAACGGATTTTTACCTTCATCTTTCAATAGAGGATTATAGCGATATAAATGCCAGTATCCCGACTCAACCGCTCTTTTTTCCTGTAATATGCTTGTACCCATGCCAGTCTTGATTCCATGATTAACACAAGGTGCATAAGCAATAATAAGTGACGGTCCCTTATAGCTTTCAGCTTCCGTAATGGCTTTAATCGCATGGTTCATATTGGCTCCCATAGCAATCTGTGCCACATAGACATAACCATAGCTCATTGCCATTAAGCCTAAGTCTTTTTTCCTTATTTTTTTGCCCGCTGCAGCAAACTTGGCTACTGCTGCCGTTGGTGTAGCTTTTGATGATTGCCCTCCTGTATTGGAATAAACTTCGGTATCCATTACAAAAAGGTTTACATCATCTCCGGAGGCCAGAACATGATCCACACCTCCATAACCTATGTCGTAGGCCCATCCGTCACCTCCAAGAATCCAGAAGGATTTCTTAATAAGGTAGTCTTTCTTTTCTATTATTTCATTTATCAATTTGCTATGGCTTCCATTGTAGTCTTTTATACTTTCCAAAACCACTTTTGAAGCATTTTTTGACTCTTCCCCGTCTTCCATATGCTTTAGCCATAGGCTGAAAGCTTCTTTTATTTTAGGATCCAGATCGATTTCCAACCCCTGTTTCATGAGCTCCATAAGCCTTTCTCTAATCTGCTTGACTCCAAGATACATACCGTATCCAAATTCCGCATTGTCTTCAAACAGCGAATTAGCCCATGCCGGACCCTTTCCTTCTGCATTTGTAGAATAAGAAATGGAAGGAGCACTTGCACTCCAAATGGACGAGCAGCCGGTTGCATTTGCAACCATCATTCTGTCACCGTACAGTTGTGTTATCAGCCTTATATAAGGTGTTTCTCCACACCCAGGACAAGCACCGTTAAACTCCAGATGCGGCCTTAAAAGCTGACTTCCTTTAAGTGTTTTCTTATCTAAAAGGTTTTCTTTAGGCGTAATGGTAGTTGCAAACTCCCAGTTTTCAGCTTCGGCTTCAATCATCTGCTCCGCAGGCTTCATTATAATGGCTTTTTCCTTGGTCGGGCACACATCTGCACAGTTTCCGCAGCCGGTACAATCAAGAGGTGAAACCTGGACTCTCATTTTATATCCTTCCATGCCTTTACCTGATGCATTAGCTGTTTTAAACGAAGCAGGAGCCCTGTTTTGCTCTTCTTCATTTAAAAAGAATAATCTGATTGTGGCATGGGGACATACAAAGGAGCATTGACCGCATTGGATACATTTGTCAATCTGCCATTGAGGCACCATGACAGCAATACCTCTTTTTTCATAGCTTGTGGTTCCAAGAGGAAATGTTCCATCCTCCATACCCAAAAACGAGCTTACCGGAAGCTCATCTCCCTCATGCTTCTCCATCTTTCTCTGTATTTTTTTCACAAACTCAGGTACTTCCTTTTCAGCACCTCCATCATCAACGGCATTAGCCCAGTCAGGAGGTATCTCTACCTTTATGAGTGCATCAGAGCCTTTATCCACTGCAGCCTTGTTCATTTCTACAATCTTTTGTCCCTTTTTTCCATATGTTTTTTCTATTGATTCTTTTAAGTATTTTAAAGCATCTTCATATGGAATCACATTGGCAAGCTTAAAGAACGCCGACTGCATAACCATGTTTATCCTGTTCCCAAGCCCAACTTCTCCTGCAATTTTCACTGCATCTATTACGTAAAAGTCAATATTGTTTTGGGCTATTGATCTTTTTAAATACGCTGGAAGGTTTTCATCCAGCTCTTTTCCCGTCCAGGAACAATTGAGAACAAATTTGCCGCCGGGTTTTAAGCCTTTTAAAATATCATAATTATATATAAATGATTTGTTGTGACATGCAACATAATCGGCTTGATACACAAGATACGGAGATCTTATGGGGTTTTTACCGAAACGCAAATGTGATACTGTTGTTCCTCCGGATTTTTTGCTGTCATAAGAAAAATAGCCTTGTGCATATAGGTTTGTTTTATCTCCAATAATCTTAATGGCTGTTTTGTTTGCACCCACAGTACCGTCGGAACCAAGCCCCCAGAACTTGCAGTTTATGGTTCCATTGCCAGAAGTATCAATATCCTCGGTTTCTTTCAGCGAAGTATTGGTAACATCATCAACTATCCCGATTGTAAAATTATCTTTTGGATTTGTGCTCTTTAAGTTTTCAAACACCGCAAGAATCTGGGAAGGTCTTGTATCCTTAGAACCTAAGCCATATCTTCCGCCAACAATATAAGGCTTTTCTTGCCTGTTTGAAAATGCCTTGACCACATCTAAATATAAAGGCTCACCTGTTGCCCCAGGCTCCTTGGTCCTATCGAGAACCGCAATCTTTTTTACACTACCCGGCAATACATTAAAGAAATGCTTAATTGAAAAAGGCCTGTATAAATGAACCCTAACCGACCCAACCTTTTCACCCTTACTTATGAGGTAATCAACGGTTTCATCAATTGTATCACAGACTGAGCCCATAGCCACAATTACATACTCGGCATCGGGTGCACCGTAATAATCAAAAGGCCTGTATTTCCTTCCGGTAATTTTCTCAATATCGTTCATGCAGCTTTCAATGATATCCGGAGCTCTGTCAAAAAAGGGATTCTGCACTTCCCTTCCCTGAAAATAAATATCCGGGTTTTGTGCCGTTCCTCTTGCAACGGGATGCTCAGGGTTTAAGCTTCTTTGCCTGAACTCATTTACAGCATTCATGTCAATTATGCTTTCAAGGTCTTTATAGTCTATGACGCTGATTTTTTGATACTCATGGGAAGTTCTAAAGCCATCAAAAAAATGTATAACGGGAAGTCTCATTTTAATAGCTGACAGATGGGCTACACATCCTAGATCCATAACCTCCTGAACATTTGAAGATGCTAGAAGCACAGCACCTGTCTGCCTGCATGCCATTACATCCTGATGATCTCCAAATATGGATAATGCATGGGTAGCAATTGCTCTTGCACTGACATGCAGCACACCCGGCAGCAGCTCGCCAACCATTTTATAAATGTTGGGTATCATTAAAAGCAGACCCTGAGATGCCGTATATGTTGTTGTAAGTGCTCCCGCCTGCAAAGAGCCATGCATCGCTCCGGCTGCACCGGCCTCCGATTGCATCTCAACCACTTTGACCTGCTGACCGAAAATATTTGTTTTTCCATGGGATGACCATTCATCCACACCTTCAGCCATTGGAGATGAAGGCGTAATGGGATAAATTGCTGCAACCTCCGTGAAGGCATAGGACGCATAGGCTGCAGCTTGATTACCATCCATTGTTTCAAGTTTTGGCATATTCAATTCTCCTTAATTTTTTATTTTTATTTTTTGCCAAGGAGAAAGAAAATATTCCAAGTGCTTATTTATCTTCTATTCTTATATTCTTATATTTTTATATTCTTTTATTTTTCTGTATTTTCTTCTATATTTTTTATATATTTCTATTCTTTAGAATTTTCTATATTTTCTTCTTTGATTTTTCTATTTTCCTGTTTCTTAATATTCATTTTCTTCTTCATTATTCTCTTCGACTTGTTCCTCATCTTCATCATAATACTCTATCTTATTCTTTTTAGCTTTCTTTGAAACCAGTTTAAATCTATTCTTAAGAACCTTCTTATAAAACATAATTATAGCAAACAAGATGACAGCCAGTACTACCAATGCTGGAATCAATTGTACTATTACCAATAAAAGCTCACTAAAAAAGTCTACAACACCTTCAATGCTTTCGGCAAAGCTATCCTTCAGCTTCTCCCAATATGTAGCTTCCTTTTGAGGCTTAGATTCAGGATATTTTTCACTCATTTCAATGGTTATAGTAGACAATTCCACTAAATCCTTCATTTTATTCAAATTACCTGTCAAGCTCTCAATCTCATGTCTTATATCCGTCAATCTGCTTTCAATTTTAAAAATTGTATCGGGATCGGATGTTTTTTTCAAATACTCTTCAAGCCTTGTTTCTTCATATCTGATTAGCCTCAATCTTGACTCTGTATCAAAAAATTTATCTGTCACATCATCGCTCTTAATACTTTCATTTACAAGTGTTCCGAGTCCCTTCAAATCTCCAAGAACACTATCAAATCTGTCTTTGTCAACTCTGATAATTATTGTACCCCTTGTTATGCTCTTCTCACCTTCAGCAACTCGTACTTTATCCCTTTTTATATTCGATTCCTGAACAAAGCCATATGCCGAAATCATTGACTTAATCCTGCTATATGCACTATCAAAGCTTTCTACCTCTATAGATACAAATGCATTACGAATTATTTTTCTCTGTGACAATATAGCGTTGTTGAGTGCATTTTCCGACGATGTTGAAGTAGTTGTAGTTATCCCGTTTGCTTCACTGCTTATATCCACAGCTCCTGCTTCAGCGTTACTGCTTTTATTCGCGGCAGCTCCGTATTCCCCACCGAAATTCAATTCTCCTCTGTCAAATTTTTCTGTTCCTCCGACTTCTATTCTTTCTTTTGAATCACTATAATTATACTCCGCAGGCGATACAAGCTTTTCACTTGAATCTCCAGCTCCACCACATCCGGTCAGTATTGACACCGTAAACAACAATAAAATCAAAATTGACAAAGACCTTTTTAACATGTATATGCCCCCTTTTTATATATGTCACCTTTTTAAGAAATGATTTATCTATATAGACGCATAACAGATTGTTTTGTTCCAAATTTTATATAAAATTGGATTAAATCAATTTTCAAATCACATATTTACAACTATTATTTTTTATGCTACAATAGAATGCGTCGTCGGGGTGTAGCTCAGTTTGGCTAGAGTACTTGCTTGGGGTGCAAGGGGTCGTCGGTTCAAGTCCGGTCACTCCGACTTAGAAGAAAATCCTTGAAACTAAATGGTTTCAAGGATTTTTTTGCATAAAGAAAACCATCTGTTTTGCAGGTAGTTCTAAAAGTCTTTCAACTATGAGAAGAAAAAACTACCTCTGTTTGATAATATAGTGTATCTTAGCTAGTTGTACAAAATATAAAGGAAGTAGTTATCCAAATGGATATAGAAAGATTATCACATACACAATTGTATCCTTTATTTGTAGATATAATTTACCTATTTGTACTAAAGAAATTTATTGCGAAAGACGATATTCTAGTCAAGCGAATCTTTATATAAACTTGCTAATGCAATCAGCTATTAATTGTTGTGTATATTATTTATTGTTTGTTGTAAGATAAAAATACCGAAAGTTGCAAATCAAAATTCCATAGTATTGCAAGTGGAAATTCCATAGTATTGCAAAATCCATTGCAGGCATAAACCATATACTAAACCTTGTATCTGACTAAAGAGTGCAAGGAGGAAAGGAGCATGCTTACAATGGACAAGATACATGATATCAGATTTCGATTTTTTGTGAAAGGAGAAAACATTTCTCAAATCGCAGTTGCGTTACAATTGGACTGGAAGACAGTACAAAAATATGTTGATATGACGAACTTCAACGAACCGTCCCCCAAACCAGCTTCAGAAAAGAGATTTTGTCCGAAACTTGATCCATATAAACCGATTATTGATAAATGGCTTGAAGAGGATAAAAGAGCACCACGTAAACAGCGGCACACAGCCAAAAGGGTATTTAATCGTCTTAGGAATGAAATTAACGGATTTGACTGTTCATACAGAACTGTTGCTTCCTACTATGCAGTAAAGCATAAGGAAATTTTTAATGGTGCTAAAGATGGTTTTCTTCCGCTGGAACATAGCCCGGGTGAAGCCCAAGTTGATTTTGGTGCAGCCGATTTTTATGAAAACGGCAGACGGATATCTGGGAAGTACTTGGAGGTATCATTCCCATACGAGAATGTAATAAATTTTGTGTATTGAAAGATTAAGTGATCTCCTTCTTGGCAA
>DAOOVO010000060.1:0-24611 GCA_035370245.1 Pseudobacteroides sp. | reverse complement strand
AAAATTTCTCAAAATTTTTATTATAAACTCTTGACTTTAATTAGCTGGTCTTTCATTATATATTTATTTTGTGTTGCTTATTAACGTGTAATTTTAGTTTCTCTTGCATCCTAAAACCAGATAACCGATAGGTGTTAAAAATATTATAGGAAGAAATGATGAAATAATAGCGACGTAATACATACGTATATCAATATTTTTCAGAAATAGACACACAAGAAAAGTTATTGCTTCTATAGCAATGCCTGCGATTCTCTGACTCCTCTTTTGGCTATCACTGTGCAAAGGTCCATCAGCAGTTTCTCCTGGTGCATATTTTAATATAATTAATATGCTTATTATAAATATAAATATTAATGGATAATAACTATTAAATTTTATGTAGTTTGAAATAAGTATTGTTCCAAAAATAGAGATAGAATGCATAACAATACACTGAAGCCGTGTATGAGAGTGTGCTCCGCCAATGGTTGACCTTAGCAAACCGATTATAACAAAAGATATAAATGCATAGGAAAAAAGACCTAGAAAAAATGCAATTATGAATATTATTAATGTGACAATAGCTTGATATGTTATTATATTTATACCATAAGCTATTATTTCTGCTCTCTCGTCAGTTATATTTATATTGTTCTCTCTAATTTTTTTTGTAATAAATTCACTAATTCTATCAATCATAACTCACCCTATTTAATTTTATTATACAATATTTGTAATCAAAAATCAATAATTATTTGCATGAATGTTATAAAATAGAAATAAAATACAGCAAAGATATACTTATCTTGATAGAAAGGACAATCTTGATAAAAAAAGGACAATGAGAGGAAATAAAAAACAACAAAAAAACGTACCCCTAAAAGTACGTTTGTGTTTGTTGTTTGCTTTTTTGATTTTAAAATTAAGCCATCTTATTCAATGCCTTAGCTAATTTGGATTTCTTTCTCGCAGCGGTGTTCTTATGTATCAACTTAGCTGCTGCTGCTTTATCTATAGCTTTTATGGCTTCAGTAAAAGAAACTTTAACATTGGCATCCTTGTTCTGGATAGCTTCTTTACATTTCTTAATTGAAGTCTTAAGCGCAGATTTCTTCATTGAATTTATTAATGTCTTTTTTCTAGATACTTTTACTCTTTTTATTGCGGACTTAATATTTGGCAAACCTTTCACCTCCTGCGAGTTAATAACCATGAAGTATTGTACCACGAAAAAATTATAAATGCAAGGGTATTTATCAAAAGTTTTAAATAATTATACTTAAAATGGGTATTGAAACCACTGTGCAAGGAAAAAATATTAACAAGGAGGTTTTATTTATGAATAGAAGCATAAGGACTGATTTGGCCTTAGAAGCAAATGAATTATTTATTAAGCAATCATCCGTAAATGAGAATCAAGGGGCTGAACATACTCCAGGTGTAGAAGTTGAGAATGACGGTACTGATGATATCAAGATAACAAGAGTAAAGGTTACATCTCCTATGGGAGAAGAATCAATAGGAAAACCGATGGGTAACTATATTACTCTTGAAGTACCGAGGCTTAGGGAGAATGATCAGGACCTTGTTGAGGAAGCCAGCAGGGAGTTTTCAAAAGAGCTCCAAAAGCTTGTGAATTTAGGTAAAAATTCAACTGTACTTGTAGTAGGTCTCGGAAACTGGAATGTAACACCGGACGCATTAGGACCGAAGGTGGTGTCGAGCCTTATGGTTACAAGGCACTTATTGGAATATGTTCCTGAACAGGTTGAAGACGGAGTAAGGCCTGTATGTGCCGTAGCACCTGGAGTGCTAGGTATAACAGGTATAGAAACGGGTGAGATAATAAAAGGAATTGTTGACAAAGTAAAGCCCGAGCTCATAATAGCTATTGATGCTTTAGCATCAAGAAAAACAGAGCGCATGAGCACAACAATTCAAATTGCAGATACCGGTATTTCACCCGGTTCGGGAGTCGGTAATAAAAGAATGGAGCTTTCTAAGGCAACTATGGGGGTTCCGGTAATTGCAGTCGGGGTTCCTACTGTCGTTGAAGCTGCTACTATTGCAAACGATGCCATAGATATGGCTATGGACAGCCTTATAAAACATACAACTAAAGGCACAGAGTTTTATAATATGCTAAATGAGATTGACAGAAATGAAAAACATATGCTCATTAGGGAAGTATTGGAGCCTTATGTGGGAAACCTTATTGTAACACCAAAGGAAATTGATGATATAATTGAAAGGATATCAAAGGTTATTGCCAACGGAATCAATATAGCCCTTCATGAAGGCATTACATTAAGCGATGTGAATAGGTATGTGCATTAGAAAAATTATGCATTAAGAATTTAAATTAAGGTAATTGATATTAATATTTGAATTATGGTGTTCCATTTTTAATGGCACCATAATGTACATAAAGATCGTTTTGTTTTTTATAAATTTAGGTATGTAAGGTATTTTATACAGCTAGATTTTATAACAAAAAAAGCCGATAATTATATTAAAACTAATATGTAATCTATAATAATCCGGTGTTAAAAATTATCAATTAATTTTCTTAAAATAAATCAATAATAAAGGTGAAACTAATGAAAAAATTTTTTATTAAAAAACCCCTGTTTGTTAAATCGCTGATAGTGTTACTGTCGGTTTTATTTGTAATTTTGAATACTGCCTTTTTTTTCAATAAATATATTATGAATTCGGAATCTCCTACATTTAACGAAAAAGAAAATAAAATACAATCAAAAAATGTTCGGGATAAAAGTACCAAGGCCGTAGTGCAGCCAACACCTACACCTGCGAAAAAAGAAGTGCTTATAGTCATAGATCCGGGTCACGGTGGGGATGATTTGGGAACATATTACGGCAATATTTATGAAAAAAAATTGAATCTTGATATTTCATTACGATTAGGTGATTTATTGGAGAAAGACGGATACAAAATCATATATACAAGAAAAGATGATGTATTTGTGGGGCTGAGAGAGAGGTCCGACCTGGCAAATGAAAAGGATGCGACATTGTTTATAAGCATTCACAATAACAATATGCCGGACAGTCCGAACTATAAAGGAACTGAGACGCTTTACTGTCCCGGAGGAAGTATTGAAAACGGAAAAATAAACGGTGAAAGATTTGCACAAATTGTTCAGGAGGAGCTTGTTAAACGCCTTGGTACAGTAGATAACGGGATAATTGCAAGACCGAATCTTTCTGTTTTACGAAGAACAAAAATGGCAGCTGTAATTGCAGAAATTGGATATATATCCAATTATAGCGACAGAAGCAAGCTTAGTACCGAATCCTTCAGACAGGAAACGGCTGTAGCACTGCATAAAGCGGTTAAAAGGGCTTTAGATGAGATGAATGTAAAAAAGGACTCGGATAACAGATGGATTATTGAAGGTTAATTGAAGGAATTTAGCTGCACATTTCAAATCCTTAAATCATTAAGGAGGATTTATGGCTAATTACAAATTTGATGCTTCAAAGATGGATGAGATAATTAAAAAAACTGTTGATGCAATAAACGGAAGTAAGAAAGAGATTTGTGAAATAGCCGAAAGTGCCAGAAAAGAGCATAAAAATCTAGTTATAGAGCTTGAAGATTTAAAAGCTGAAGCTGAACGGTTGATAATTGAGGTGGAGGAAATTGAAAAAGAACTCCAAAACAGCAGAAAAAAACTTTTGATTGTAAATAAGAATTTTGAAAAATTCTCGGAGGAAGAGCTAAAGCAAGCTTATGAAAAAGCCGATAATCTACGTATAGAGCTTGTTATTAAGAGGGAAAAGGAAAAGTATTACATAAAAAGAAGAAATGATTTGGAAGTTAGAATCAAGGAAGTATTAAAGACTATCAAAAGGGCCGATAATCTAATGGCACATGTTGGTGTTGCCATGGAATATCTTTGTGGGGACCTTGTTAATTTGGGAAACCAAATAGAAAATATGCAGTTAAGACAAGAGTGGGGATTCAGGATTATCAAGGCACAGGAGGATGAACGGCAGAGAGTTGCGAGAGAAATTCATGACGGTCCTGCTCAGTCTATGTCAAACGTTGTTTTAAAAGCGGAAGTTTGTGAAAAACTCATTGATGTGGATATTGAGAAAGCGAGATTAGAGCTTCAGAATCTAAAAAGCATTGTCAGGGAAAGTCTCGTTGATGTAAGAAAAATAATATACAATTTAAGACCGATGTCTCTTGATGACTTAGGACTTGTGCCTACTCTTCAAAGGTATATATCAACTTTTCAGGATGAAAATAAAATAGATGTTACGTTTAAATCCAGGGGAAGCATATGTGAAATAAGGTCTGTAATTTCTCTGACTGTTTTCAGAATTGTTCAGGAAGCATTAAATAATATCAGGAAACATGCTAAAGCCAGTTGTGCTGCCGTTAACATTGAATTTATTGAAGATAAGCTCAGGCTTTCTATTACTGATAACGGTGTTGGTTTTGATGTGGAAAAATTAAAAGTTAAGCATGAAGACGTTGAAGGAGGATTTGGACTTTATAGTATGAAAGAGAGGGTCGAACTTTTAGAGGGCGAGTTTAATATAAGCTCCCATGCCGGTTCCGGTACTAGATTAAGCATTATGATACCTTTAAAGCAAAATGAGGGGGATTCAGATGAAAAAAATTAAGGTCTTAATTGCAGATGACCATCATATGGTGAGGCAGGGAATTAAGCAAATACTGGAACTTGAAAATGATATTGAGGTTGTATCCCAGGCGTCAAACGGTGAAGAAGCAGTTGAGTTTGCAAGGCAATATAAGCCGGATGTTATCCTGATGGATATAAATATGCCTGGCATGAACGGATTACAGGCTATTGAGGAATTAAAAAAGGACAATGATATGTACAGGATTGTTGTCCTCACAATACATCAGGATAGGGAATATTTGTTTAAAACGATACAGCTTGGGGCGGAAGGATATGTTTCAAAGGATGCTGAATCGTCTGTTTTAATTGAGGCGATTCGAACGGTGGCAAGCGGAAATACATACGTGCAGCCTAATATGACAAATGAATTGGTCAAAGAATTCAACAGAATGTCAACCCGTGTAAAGGAAAAAGAAGAAGAAAGCGTATTGACATCAAGAGAAATTGAAGTTATTGGATTAATCGCTGAAGGCCTCATAAATAAAGAAATAGCCAAAAAGCTATATATAAGCGAAAAGACAGTAAAGAATCATGTTTCCAATATATTCAAGAAACTCAATGTATCCGACAGAACTCAAGCTGCAATTTATGCATTTAAGCATAATATAAAGGCATAATATAAAGGCATAATATAAAAAAAAACAATGAAAAAATAAAAAAGAGGTATTGCATTGATGCCTCTATTGTGCTATAATACCCTTTGTCACGAACAATGCGGATTTGTGTAATGGTAGCACAACTGACTCTGGATCAGTCTGTCAGGGTTCGAATCCTTGATCCGCAGCCAGCTGTATTCACACAGCTTTAACGAAATGAGGCAGCTTAGACCGAAAGCTGCCTCTATTTTGTTTCAAGGACCGCAGGACAGGGTAAATATGAATTGATTCTTGACATAAATTTTAAAAAAGTTTAAAATGAGTTTATGTTAATGGGCGATATTGCACATTAACAACTGTCCATTGAAAACTGAATAACAAGGAGGTGTGTATCATAGACTTAGCAATTGGTTTATTAATTGGTTTGGTAATTGCAGTAATTGCTTCATTCATATTTTTCAAGTTGGGAATTAAGTATAGAAAAAAACAGGCTGAGGAAAAAATAGGCGGTGCTGAAAACGAAGCAGTTAAGATTCTTAACGAAGCGGTAAAGCAAGCCGAAAGTAAAAAAAGAGAAGTTCTCCTTGAAGCTAAAGAAGAGATCCACAAAAGTAAGGAAACACTTGAAAAAGAGATTAGAGACAGAAGAAATGAGGTTCAAAGACTGGAAAGAAGGCTTTTGCAGAAAGAAGAGACTCTTGATCGAAAAATGGAAGCCCTTGAGCAGAAGGATGAACAGCTTAACAAGAAAACAAAAGAGGTTCAATCACTTCATGATAAAACTCTTGAGATTCAGAAAAAGCAGATTGAAGAGTTGGAGAGAATATCTGGACTTTCAGTTGAAGAGGCAAAGGATTATTTGCTTAAGAATATTGAAAGTGAAGTTAAGCACGAAGCAGCTATTCTTATAAAAGAGATTGAAGCAAAAGCAAAAGAGGAAGCGGATAAGAAGGCAAAGGATATAATTGCCTGTGCAATACAGAAATGTGCTGCTGACCACGTCTCAGAAATCACAGTATCTGTAGTTCCACTACCTAATGATGAAATGAAGGGAAGGATCATCGGTCGTGAAGGTCGTAATATCAGGACGCTTGAAACATTAACAGGAATAGATCTTATCATCGATGACACACCTGAAGCAGTTATCTTATCAGGTTTTGATCCGATAAAAAGAGAAGTTGCAAGGATAACATTGGAAAAACTTATTCTGGATGGAAGAATACATCCTGCCAGAATAGAAGAAATGGTTGAAAAAGCCAAGAAGGAAGTTGAGAATACAATCCGTCAGGAAGGTGACCGTGCAACATTTGAAACAGGGGTACATGGATTGCATCCTGAGGTCATTAAGCTATTAGGTAAGCTTAGATTTAGGACAAGCTACGGACAGAATGTACTCAATCATTCCATAGAAGTAGCTCAGTTAGCAGGATTGATGGCAGCGGAGCTTGGTGTTGATGTTACTCTTGCTAAGAGAGCGGGGTTGCTGCATGATATAGGAAAAGCAGTAGACCACGAAATCGAAGGCTCACATGTTACTATTGGAGCCGATTTGGCAAAGAAATACAAGGAAAATAATGATGTAGTAAGTGCAATTTTATCTCACCATGGAGATATAGAAGCTACTTCAATTGTAGCGGTACTTGTTCAGGCAGCAGATTCAATTTCTGCAGCAAGACCTGGTGCAAGAAGAGAAACCTTGGAATCATACATTAAGAGGTTGGAAAAGCTTGAAGAAATCGCAAATTCTTTCAATGGAGTAGAAAAATCATTTGCGATTCAAGCAGGTAGAGAAGTAAGGATTATGGTTAAGCCTGAAGATGTTTCTGACGAAGGTATGGTGTTAATGACTCGAGAAATAGTTAAGAAGATTGAAGATGAACTTGAGTATCCGGGTCAGATTAAAGTGAATGTAATAAGAGAAGTTAGAGCTATTGAATATGCAAAATAGTTAAGATTTATATACATAAAAAGCGTGGAAACACGCTTTTTGTGCTTTAAAGCGGTTGTTATTTTGCTCTGTTAAATGTAATATCAATGACGTGTTTAATGTAGAAATGGAGGATTGGGTTTGAGGGTTCTGTTTATAGGTGATATTGTCGGAAGTCCCGGAAGAAAAGCAGCAAAAGAAATGATATTAAAATTAAAAAAGGAAGAGGAAATTGATTTTTGTATTGCTAATGGCGAAAATTCTGCCGGGGGAAGCGGAATAACGTATGTAATTGCCCAGGAGTTGTATAACAGCGGAGTCGATGGCATAACCATGGGGAATCATACATGGTCAAAAAGTGAGATATTAAATTTTATTGAAAGTGATAATAAGCTGATAAGACCTGCGAATTATCCTGAAGATTTACCGGGAAAGGGTTATGCCATATTAAACGGTAAAGATGGGAAAATTGCTATCATAAATCTTCTAGGCAGAATATATATGGATAATATAGATTGTCCGTTTAAAGCTGTCGACAGAGTATTGGAGCAAGTGAAAAAAGAGGTTAAGGTTGTTATAGTAGATTTTCATGCAGAAGCTACATCTGAAAAAACAGCAATGGCATGGTATTTGGACGGGAGAGTGAGCTCGGTTTTAGGAACACATACCCATGTTCAGACAGCAGATGAACGAATTCTTCCTTTTGGGACAGGATATATTACCGATGTAGGAATGACAGGACCTTGCGACGGTATTATCGGTGTTAATAAGGAAATTATAATCAAAAAATTTCTTACAGGTATGCCTCAGAGATTTGAAGTTGCAAAAGGCAGGGTGGCATTTAATGCTGTTTTGTTGGATATTGAAGAAAAAAGTGGAAAAACTACAAGCATAAGGAGAATTTCCGAAATAATTGAGCCAAAATAGCAATTATTTGTCTAAAATGAATTAAAAAAAAGGATTTTTGATTTTTTTGTAGAATATTTTAATTACGAAAAAGTTTAGGGGGTACGAGTATGGACGTATTAAAAGTCTCATCAAAATCCAATCCAAATTCTATTGCTGGTGCTTTAGCAGGTGTTATTCGCGAAAAGGGTTCTGCAGAAATTCAAGCTATAGGTGCCGGAGCATTGAACCAAGCTATTAAAGCTATCGCAATTGCCCGCGGCTTTGTTGCCCCATCTGGAATTGAGCTTATATGTATACCTGCTTTTACGGACATTGTGATTGACGGCGAAGAAAGAACAGCAATAAAATTATTAGTCGAACCAAGAAGGTAAAAAAATTATTTCTTTTCTAGAGCACTAAAGTTTACATAATTCAAAAAGTAAACAGTCTTTTTAGTGCATATAATTTCCATATCAAAATCTCTTAACACTTCCTTTAATAGCTCATATGTTTTTCTGCTGCTCAAGACAGTGGGAATATATGGATTATGGGAAGTTTTTTTTATTTCCCGCATGAGTTGTATTTGATTATGGCAAATAGTGTAGTAAATATATAGCTTTAGCACAAAATTTTCAGAAAAATAAATTTAGTAATGGCATATGTGTTAAAATAATATTATAATAAACGATGTTAAGTATTTCTGGAAAGATCATATGATGAATTCAATGCATTATTTTATACAGTACATTAAACAATGATTTTATAGTGTAAATTTATATAAAGTTTGGACAGGAGTATAACATGACAAATCTGATAATAGTGGTAATTATATATATATTGGTCTTTGGAAGCGATAAATTTAAAGAAAAAGCCAGAACACTTCTCCCTGTTATTTTAGGGATTTTATTGGTTTTATTTACTGCTGCTTCATTGATTTTTAGGTCCTACAATTACCTTCTCAGTAATTCTGTAGATTTTTTACTCATTGTAGTTATTTTTATACTGGTGTTTGATGTTCAAAAGTTTCCTGCAAAGAGCAAGATGGCTGTTGTTGGGATTGTTGGGGGAATATTGCTGTGCTATCTTGTGCAAAAGCTGTATTATTTTAAAATATATATTGCAGTTTCCGATTGGAAAAATATAATTGACAGTGTTGGATTAATACTGGGAATATTCCTTGTAATATATATGATTAACTCTTTTATTCGAAAAAACAAATGATTAAAATCTAATTTATTGTATGGGGAAAATGTATATGAAAATAATTGGAAGATACTTGGCTATTTTATCTGCTATTCTTATTCTGTGGAATACTGTTATTATTAAGCCGTTAAAGCTGTTTGCAGTATTTATGCACGAATTGGGACATTCATTGATGGCATTTATTTTCGGTTATGGGATAGAAGGAATAAGAATCAATTTTAATGAAAGCGGATATGCTCTTGTTAAGACAAAGGGATGGCTTTCTCAGGTTTTGATATTGAATGGCGGGTATTTGGGAAGCTTGTTCTTTGGACTAATTATATTGTATTTAAAGAAAACACCTCTCAAAAAATTTGTTCCCGGCATTATTGCAATCATATTACTTACAGTATCTATAAAATATGGTGATTTTAAATTTGAATTATTTTATTCCATAATATTTGCAGCCGCCGTGATAATAATTTATATGGTTCAAAATGATAAGGTTATAGACTGGGCATTGGACATAATAGGTGTCTCAAGTGTGGCTTATGCAGTATATGATACATTTGTGGACACAATACTTGTAAAGCTGAAATTTCCGCTTCAAATGATAGGCGGAAGGGCGAATGGAAGTGATGCGGACCAGCTCGCAAGAATTTGGCCTTATATTCCTTCGGTTATTTGGGGGCTGTTTTGGTTGATTATTTGTCTTTTTGCCATATATATGTTCCTGATTAAGTCGGGAGGTTCATCAAAGCCCTCAAGGAGCAAAAAATAATTTTGTGGCATTGAGTATTTTTATGTACATTGAGTGTTTAATATATGCAAGTATTGACTATTTAAATATATACAAGGAAGGACTGGATATATGGAAATTAAAAATAGAATAGAAGAACTAAGAAAGCTTATTGAATATCATAATGACCGTTATTATAATCAGGATGATCCCGAAATTACCGATTATGAATATGATCAACTTTCTTTAGAGCTTAGAAGGCTTGAAAAGGAGTATCCGCAATTTGCAACTGCAGATTCACCGACACAGAAGGTGGGAGGAACCAGTAAGAGAGAGTTGAGAAAGGTACAGCATGATGTGCCTGTCGTAAGTTTGCAGGATGTTTTTAGTAAGGAAGAAGTTTATAGTTTTGTAAATAAAATGATACAGGAGCTTTCCGATCCAACTTTTGTTGTTGAGAAAAAGATTGACGGACTGTCGGTAGTTTTAAGATATGTTGACGGTAATTTTGTTGAGGGAATAACCAGAGGCGATGGTGTTATCGGTGAGTCGGTTTATGAGAATCTTTTGGAAATACCCAATATTCCTAAAAGTATCTCTGAAAAATATCCCTATCTTGAGGTCCGCGGTGAGGTTTACATGACCAATGAAACATTTGAAAGAATTAACCGCAGGCAGGAAGAAGTTGGAGGTAAAATATACCAGACTGCCAGAAACCTTGCAGCAGGCACATTGAGGCAATTGGATTCATCTATTGTGAGGGAAAGGAATCTGGATATATTTGTATTCAATCTGGAAATCTGTCAGGGCAGGGAGTTCGCATCTCATTCAGAGTCACTAAACTGGTTGAAGTCACAGGGTTTCCATGTAAGTCCCGATTTCTGTGTTTGCAAAACGGCAGATGAGGTTTGGGAGGCTATTTCAAGTATCGGAAATTCCAGATGGAGTTTGCCCTTTGGAATCGATGGAGCAGTAGTAAAGGTTGACAGCCTTAGTGACAGGGCAAAGCTGGGGATGACCAGCAAAGTTCCCAGATGGGCTGTAGCATATAAATATCCGCCTGAACAGAAAGAAACAACAGTTGAAAATATTGAGGTTCAGGTTGGACGCACAGGAAGACTGACTCCTCTTGCCATATTAAAGCCGGTTAGATTGGCCGGGACTACCGTATCGAGGGCCACTCTGCATAATCAGGATTACATAGATATGAAGGACATTAGAATAGGTGACACGGTCATTATTCAAAAGGCAGGCGACATAATTCCTGAGGTTTTAAGGAGCATTCCGGAAAAAAGGCCTCCTGAAGCACAAAGATATGTAATACCCAATACATGCCCCAAATGCGGAGCACCTGCCGTAAGGGAAGAAAACGGTGTCGAAATACGCTGTACGGGAACAGAATGTGTTGCACAGGCAATTAGAGGAATAATATATTTTGCATCAAAGGATGCCATGAATATTGAAGGATTAGGACCAAGTTCTGTTGAGGCTTTGATGACAGATGGGTACATAAAGGATATTGCAGATTTATATAGCCTTTATAATTATAGAGAAGAATTGACAAATAAAGGGATTGTTGGAAAAGAGAAGTCGGTGGATAATCTTATAAGGGCTATTGACAAATCTAAAGAAAATGATATTGACAAGCTCATAACCGGCTTTGGAATAAGAAATGTGGGAAAGCAGACGGCCAGAGTGCTAGCAGCCAATTTTCCCGATTTGGACTCCATAATGAATGCGAAGTATGAACAATTAATAGCACTGCCTGATTTTGGCGATATCATGGTGCAGGATATTTTAAACTTCTTTGCAAGACCCGAGGTTCATTCATTGATAGACAGGCTTAAGGCTTCAGGTGTTAATATGAAATCAAAGGCTTTGGAGAAAAAGAAGGATGACCGTTTTAGCGGCAAAACTTTTGTGCTTACAGGAACGCTTCCTTCTATGACAAGGGATGAAGCTACGGAAATTATCCAAATGTATGGAGGAAAGGTTTCCGGCAGTGTATCTAAAAAAACATCCTATGTTCTTGCGGGTGAGGATGCAGGAAGCAAACTGACAAAGGCACAGGAGCTGGGTATTCCCATTATATCCGAAGAAGATTTAAAGAATATGATTAATAATTGATCTTTGCATCATATAAAGAATGATAAATAAATAACAAATATAAATTATTTATTAAAATAATATTAAAAAATTATTAATAATATGGATATCTTTTTTAAAAATTTATGATAAAATATAATTATATAGAGAAAAAGTATCATATTTATTAAAATAATTCCATAATATGGGAATATTTAATAAAAATTGATCTTCAACAGGTTTCTTTTATCTGTAAGTATTAGATTGTTTTGAAAAGAGGTATGTTATGGCTGCTATTGTAATTTTCGTTATTATTGACATCATTGTTGTCGCTGTCGTATTAAGCCTTTTGTTTAAGTTTTTGGACATAAGGGTTTTAGATAAGTTTAGGGAGAGTATAAACAAGAATCCTAAATTGAAGGCAGGACTGGAGAAAGCAGTAGTTTTTATAAAAGATATTGATATCAAGAATAAAATATCGAATATCAAACTTCCTAAAATAGAGCTTCCCAAGAAGTCTGCTAAAGAAAAACCGTCAAGTACAATTAATCATGATGTAAAGCAGGATATTGCCAATTATTTTAAGAAGAAGAACGAAAGAGCTACCATCGGTTTAGATACATATGAGCATCCTAAGTTCGGCAGGATTGGTGTTAATGATGAGCCTGTAAGAGAAGATAATCAAAATAGTTATATACAGAATAACAATGTTGTAATGAATCAAAGACTTGTTCCTGCTGAGAGCACAAGCTATTCAGGAAGTTTTTCAGTGGAAACCAGCCATAATCAGGATGACAGTGTGAATCAGTCTGCTTTCAGGTTTACTCCTTGGGCAGGGGCGAGCAGTTTTGATAGCGATAACAGTCAGGAAATGCTTGATAGAAATATGTTTGATCAAAACAAATTTGTTGATAGAGCATATGGTGAAACCCTAAATCAGGATAGAAGCAGAGAAGCAGAGCAAAATAAGTCATATAACAACAATTTAATAATAAATAAAGAGAAAAAAGAGAAAGTAAAAAAAGAGAAAGTAAAAAAAGAAAAATCTCTATTTGGAGGCAGTAAAAATAAAATTAAAAATAAGAAATACAAGATTGTTCAAACAGGCTTTGCCAGTATATTCTTTGGAAGAAACAACAACATTATAATAATTCCTTATGCTAAAGACATTGAAGGTAAAGGAAGAGCTATGGATAATATTGTATACTTTGATGGTCCGATTCCGCCCCACCAGTTAGGTGAAGCAATCAGACAAACAATAGAGGTTGACAAAGATGTATATCCTTTTACCGATAAAGAGCTTATAAAGGAATTGCAGGTTAAGGAATGGAGCGAATTTACACAAGGAAAACGCTATATATCCGTAAGATATGATGAGGAATGCGGTTACATATTAAATACAACAACAAGAAATCCGGACGGTTCATACAGACTCAATTGTCCCGGTGGGATAGAAAAAATAGTGAACAAAGACGCAACACTGACGGATTTAGGAGACACTGTATATCATTTGTTGGAGAAGTGTAGAGCGTAGGAATTTGTTAACATACTAAATATATTTTATAAAAATTAAATACATATTATAAGAACTGTATAAAAAAGGCATATTAATTATATGTCTTTTTGTTTTTTTAGAGCAATTTATTTTATTCACTAACATATAGGATAAGTAATATTTTCAAGATTTCTAATTGATTTTTATATAGTCATTTAATATAATCATTATGAATGGAGGTAGGATTATGAAGATAACAAGAGAGACTATTGAACATGTTGCTCAACTTGCCAGACTAAATTTAACAGAAGCGGAAATTGTAAAATTAACTTCTGAAATGGGCAATATTATTTCATATGTGGACAAGCTCAACGAACTTGATACATCAGATATACAGCCAACTGCACATGTTATGCCTCTAAAGAATGTATTCAGAGACGACGAGGTTAAAGAATCATTTGACAGGGAAAAACTTTTGGCAAATGCACCTTCAAAGGAGAATGGATGCGTTAAGGTACCGAAGGTTGTTGAATAGAGGATAATAAATTGAATTCGGGAGGTAGAATTGTGGAACTATTTGAACTTACGGCACATGAATTGAAGGATTTGCTAAACAGTAAAAAAGCAAGTGCTGTTGAAATTACCCAATCAGTACTTGATAGAATACAAAATGTTGAAGAAAAAGTAGGAAGTTACATTACCGTATGCAAGGATGAGGCTCTAAATAGGGCAAAAGCAGTCCAGGAGAAAATTGATAAGGGTGAATCGGTATCATTGCTTGGCGGTATTCCTATGGCATTGAAGGATAATATTTGTACGGAGGGCGTAAAAACCACCTGTGCATCAAAAATGTTAAATAACTTTGTACCGCCATATAATGCAACTGTTGCTAAAAAGCTCTATGATGCGGATACAGTATTATTAGGAAAGTTGAATATGGATGAGTTTGCAATGGGCGGTTCTACCGAAAACTCATATTTTAAAAAGACTTGCAATCCATGGGATCTTGAAAGAGTTCCCGGAGGGTCAAGCGGAGGGTCCGCAGCTTGTGTGGCAGCAGGTGAGGCAGTATTTGCCCTTGGATCGGATACAGGTGGTTCTATAAGACAGCCTGCATCATTTTGCGGTGTTGTCGGCTTAAAGCCTACATATGGATCAATATCAAGGTTTGGGCTCGTTGCATTTGCATCGTCTTTGGATCAGATTGGACCTTTGACAAAGGATGTGATTGATTGTGCCCTTGTTATGAATGCTATATGCGGCCATGACCCTATGGATTCAACATCAATAAATTCCGACTATCCTGATTTTACAAAGGCATTGATTAACGATGTTAAGGGTATGAAGATCGGTATACCAAAAGAATATATACATGGAGAAGGCTTAAACAGCGAAGTTAAGAATGCTATTATGAACGCTGTTGAAGTGCTGAAAAAGCTTGGTGCAGAGTGTGAAGAGTTTTTACTGCCTATTACCGAGTATGCAATACCTGCTTATTATATTATATCATCAGCAGAAGCAAGCTCAAATCTTGCAAGGTATGACGGTGTAAAATACGGATACAGAGCAGAAAAGTTTACCGATTTATTGGACCTTTACAAACAGTCAAGGAGCGAAGGCTTTGGAACTGAGGTAAAAAGAAGGATTATGCTGGGCACCTATGCACTTAGTTCAGGTTACTATGATGCTTATTATAAAAAAGCCCTTCAAGTAAGAACTCTCATTAAAAACGGTTTTGATGAAGCTTTTTCAAAGTATGATCTGGTTATAGGACCTACAGCACCTACTACGGCATATAAGATTGGAGAGAAGATAGACGATCCGCTTGAAATGTATCTCGGTGATATTTTTACAGTATCTGTTAATATTGCGGGATTACCCGGATTGGTGGTTCCATGCGGTTTTGACTCCAACAAGCTTCCAATCGGCCTGCAGCTTATCGGAAAGCCTTTGGATGAAAGCACTTTATTAAGGGTTGGATATACATTTGAGCAGAATACCGAATATCATAAGCTCAGGGCGAAAATATAGGATAACAGAAGAAGGGTGATGACAATGGATTACGAGTTGGTAATTGGTTTGGAAGTTCATGCTGAGCTTTCAACTAAATCAAAGATATATTGCTCATGTACGACTGAATTTGGCGGCGAAGAGAACACGCATTGCTGTCCTATATGTACAGGAATGCCGGGTGTTTTACCTGTCTTAAATAAAAAAGTTGTAGAATATGCAGTAAAAGCAGGCCTTGCAACAAATTGCGAGATTGCACGCTTCAGCAAGCAGGATAGAAAGAACTATTTTTATCCCGACCTGCCTAAGGCATATCAGGTTTCACAATATGACCTTCCATTATGTAAAAATGGATATATTGACATAGAAGTAAACGGAGTGCAAAAAAGGATAGGTCTTACAAGAATCCATATAGAAGAAGATGCGGGAAAGCTTATACATGACGAATGGGACAGAGGTACTCTGGTTGATTATAACAGATGCGGCGTACCGCTTATAGAGATAGTTTCAGAGCCCGATATCAGGTCGGCTGAAGAGGCGAAGGCATATTTGGAACAATTGAAGGCTATTTTGGAGTACATCGGCGTTTCCGATTGCAAAATGCAGGAAGGTTCTCTTAGAGCGGATGTTAACCTGTCCATAAGACCTGTAGGTCAAAAGGAGTTCGGTACGAGAACCGAAATGAAAAACCTTAACTCTTTCAAAGCAATCATAAGGGCCATTGAAGGTGAGTTTAAGAGACAGAAAACGGAACTTGAATATGGAGGAGTTATTGTACAGGAAACAAGGCGTTGGGATGACAATAAAGGTGTCAGTGTTGCAATGAGAAGCAAGGAAGAGGCTCATGACTACAGGTATTTTCCCGAGCCCGATCTTGTTCCTATTGTTCTTGATGACAGCTATATTGAAGAGATAAGGGCATCTTTGCCTGAGCTTCCTGAGGCAAGGAAAAAAAGGTATGTTGAAGAGTTTGGATTGCCTGAATACGATTCAGCCATACTTACTTCATCAAAATATTATGCCGATTTCTTTGAAGAGGCAGTTAAAATGTGCGATAATGCAAAGGCAGTAAGTAACTGGATTATGGGCGACCTTATGAGGATACTGAAGGAAAAGGAAATGGAGCCAAGTGATATACCATTCCCTGCTGAGTATCTGGCAAAACTTGTAAAGTTAATAGATGCAGGAAAAATCAGCGGAACAATTGCCAAAAAGGTTTTCGATAAGATGTTCCAAACACAAAAAGATCCTGAAGTGATAGTTAAAGAGGAAGGCCTTGAGGTTGTTAATGATGAGGGAGCATTGGTTGGCATTGTAAAGAAAGTTTTAGAAGCCAATCCCCAGTCGGTAGCCGATTATAAGGGTGGTAAGGAAAAAGCCTTCGGCTTCCTTGTGGGACAATGCATGAAGGAAAGCAAGGGGAAGGGCAATCCACAAATTATAAATAAAATATTGAAGGATGAGTTGGGGAAGATATAGTTCCCCGGCTCACCTACGGCATAGCAAAAAATAATTTAGAATCATAGAATTCAGGATTTATAAATAAAGATGGTATATTTTAAATCCTGAATTCTGATTTGAAAAAACGCAGTACATAAATTAAGTCAGGAGAGTGTGAAATGCGTTTTTTACTTACAGCCAACTGTATTTTGCCTATCATTTCTGCAGTTTTGTCATTCATGATGGTTGTGTATTTTATTTTTAAGGCAAAGAAATCCAGTCTTTTCTTGTGCTATACTTTTTGTCAGGTCCTGGTTTTTGTATGGTCATTGGGATATACATTTGAGCTGATGGTACAGGAATATTCAGATAAAATAACCTTCATGAAAATCAATTATTTCTCCATATGTTTTCTAAGCTTCGGATGGATGGTGTTTTGCAATCTCTTTGTTGAAAATAAAAGTTTTTTCAATAAGAAAATAGTAATACCTGCCGCCATTATACCCATAGTTAACTATTTGGTCGTATTGACAAATGATTATCATAGAATATTTAAGACAAGCATAGATGATTCCGGCGGAAGACAGATTTATTTCTGGGTTATTGTATTTGTTACTTATGTATACATTTTCTTAGGCATTTTAGCACTTACTAAAAAATATAGCAATCAGACCAGAAATGTAAAAGTCCAGATAATAGTTTTAATACTTGCAGTTCTTATACCCATTATTTCTAATTTTTTATCGGTAACTCATATTGTAGATCTAGGCTTTGATCTAACCCCGGTGAGCTTTTCTCTTACAATGCTTTTAATTGCTGTAGCTACTTTTAAATACAGATTTCTTGATGTTGTGCCTATAGCAAGAAGAGATATTGTAGAAAAGATGAATGACGCTGTTTTGGTCTTTAATATAAACAATAAGGTTATTGATTGGAATTCAGCTTTTTTAAGTAATATTCACATTGATGAGGGTATAAAGAAAGATGCAGATATAACTGCAGTGTTTGAAAAGATTGAGGCAATTTCGTCGGGGAAAATTAAACCGGAATTTGTTGAAGAGGTAAAGGGTCTAAAGCCTTCTATAGTTTCTACAGAAATAACATTACTTAAACCATCGAAAAAAACTTATCATATGAAGTTTCATCCGGTTTTGGATAAACATGGGGATGTGATTGCAAAAGCACTGACATTTGTCGATATAACAGAGTATAAAAACATGATGGATGAACTTAATCAAAAAAATATTGAGCTTAATGCAATGAATGATGAGCTGGCAAAGTATGCTTCAACAGTTGAAGAACTGACCATTGCAAAAGAACGCAACAGGTTTGCACATGATGTACATGACACGTTAGGGCATACAATGACATTGTTGATTTCAATACTTGAGGTAGCTAATATAACATATAAAAATGATGCAGATACTACAGGAGATAAGCTTAAGGAAGCATTGAAAATATCTAAAGAGGGGTTAAAGGAGTTAAGAAGGTCGATAAACGGTTTGAGGCCGGAGATGCTTAATTCCAATAGTGTTATAACATCCCTTAAAAATATGTTTTCAGATTTCAGACTGTCGGGAGTGGAAATAGATTTTACTTTTGAAGGTATGGAACCAAATGACATCAGCAGGTATTCAGATATATTGTACAGGATATGCCAGGAAGCATTAACAAACTCTGTAAAGCATGGAAAAGCCAAAAATGTAAATATTATTTTGCGGTTTGATAAAGATTTTATTAAGCTTTTTATACTTGATGACGGTATTGGTTGCAGCAAAATTACAAAAGGATTCGGTCTTACAGGAATGGAAGAGAGGCTGAAAACTGTAAATGGAAAGGTGATGTATGGCTCTGACGGTGAGAGCGGTTTTAACTTAAGAGTAGAAATTCCGCTTAACTAATATATAATTTATAAAGTCTTTTATTCATAAGATTTTTTTATGAGATTTTTATGGGGTGCTTGTATGATAAAGGTATTGATTATTGACGATCAGGCCATGCTCAGGCAGAGCTTGAAATTTATAATTGAGCAAGATCCGGGTATTAAAGTTGAAGCAACGGCAGGAAATGGAGAGGATGCACTTAAGCTTTGCGACCAATTTAAACCGGATGTCGTGCTGATGGACATTATGATGCCGGTATGTGACGGCATTGAAGGGACAAGGTTGATAAAGTCAAAATATCCCAATATAAAGGTTATAATACTTACTACTTTTAATAATGATGAAAACATAAAAAATGCATTGCAAAACGGTGCTGCAGGATACCTACTAAAGGATGCGGATCCGGAGGATCTGATTCTTGCAATAAAAAGTGTTGCAAAAGGAATGAGTATAATACATCATGATGTTTTTGACAATGTGGTTAAAAAAGTAAGTGATAGCGAGCCGGACAAACCTACGGCACAAAACAATATTGCAATACATTTTACGGATAGGGAGCTTGAAGTAATAAAGCTTATCGTTGACGGTAAAAGCAATAAGGAAATAGGTCAAGAGCTTTTTATCACAGAGGGAACTGTGAAAAATATTATAACAGGGATACTGGATAAGGCAGAGCTTAAAGACAGGACTCAGCTGGCTGTATATGCCATAAAGAATCGTATTGTATAAAGGGATATGACTAAAGTCATATATGTGGTTATGACTTTAGGATGGCAATTAATGACTTGGGATATCTGGGAAGAGCGACTTAATCCATCTATAATTAGATTATGGAATGCAGATAAAACTTTTTCATAACATATCTAATTTGAAAGGATGGTATACATGAATAACTTATTAAAAAAGCACTGGATAACCCTATTAGGTGCAGTATTTATGTTCCTTACATTCTCTTATCTGTTTAGGTTTGCAGTAAACAAAGGCTTAATATCTAACCAATTGAAAATTATGTTGGGTATTGTTGCCGGCGTCGGCTTTGCTGTTGGCGGAGCAACTGCAGGTCAGAAGGGTAAGTCAGCGGTAAGCGAGATTTTAACAGGCTTGGGAACTTCATTGTTGTACACAACATTTGCTTTTGCAGGAATATATTACTCAATGTGGAGCTCTATGACGGTATTTCTTCTTATGGTGGCTGTGACACTTGTAATCAGCATATATTCCTTTAAGTTTGACTTTAGAATTCTTATGAACATTGGACTTTTAGGCGGACTTATAGCACCCCTTGTTATGAAATCCGAAAGTGCCATATTTACACTATTCCTATATCTCCTTGTTATTAATTCTGCTGCTTTTTATGTGAGCGTTAATAAAAAATGGTCGGAATTAAGGTTAATCCCATTCATAGCAACATGGCTACTCTTTTCAACCTATTACCTGTATTACAGACCCGATAACTGGCAGTTTCCATTCAAATATGCAGCGGCTGCATTCATTTTCTATGTAATCGGATTTGTAGTATCTTCCTGGAAGGATGGCAAGAATTTTAACGGTCTTAACCTTTATCTCGGAATATCAAACGGAGTAATTTTCGGGCTTTGGTCCCTCATTATAATGGATGGCACAACTCCCTTCTCTATAGTACTTGGAATTATCGGATTGGTTTATATAGGTGCAGCACTTGTTGTATACGCAATGCTTAGAAAATTCACAGTAGCAGTAATGAGCAAGTTCTTTGGAGGATTGCTTCTTATCCTCATAGCATTGAATGATATTGGTACAGGTCTTGATATAAAACCGATGATCACTGTGTATTTATGGACGATTATTGCAATATCGGTGTTGATTGTAGCTCAGATCAAGAATCTGGATTATCTTAAAATAGCAGCTATAGGAATTTGGGCTTTAACAGCATTGTACTGGTTCTTGACAACATGGATAACACCAATTGGCAACTGGTTCGGAATATTTATACCAATATTGAACTTCTCGGGAATGGCATGGGTATTGCTTGCAGTATTCGGTTTCTACATATCGGTCAATGTAAAGCTCAATGTATTTGGTAAACAGTCGGAAAATGATTCATTCAACTACTACATGACAAATACATATGCAATTATAAGCCACATTATTGTAGGAGGACTCTTAACATTCCAGATAGATAACTTATGGGAAAATTACAGAATAACATTTATAGATCTTAATCTTACTTATTCAATAACATGGGGAATATACTCGCTGATTCTCTTTGGATGGGGGGCATACAGCAAACAGGCATTTTTCAGATGGTTCGGTTCAGCGGTACTGGTACTGGTAGCGGCAAAAACAATATTCATTGATCTTTCAAGCGCAGACACCATTGCTAAAATACTTGTACTGTTTATATTGAGCGTTATAACTTTTGCAATATCCTATGTCAATAATTTGTGGAAGGATGAAAATGAGGAGTTTATGAAGAGGAAAGAACCGGTATTGATGGTAAATGATGATAGTTCATTTGATAACTAATTATAGTGATAATCAATTCTGGTTTTAAACAAAAAAGTGATATTATACCACATATCACTTTTTTGTTTGTTAAGTTATTATACAGGATTACTTTCCTGTCTCCATGCTATAAATTTGCTGATTTCTATGCCAGATTAAGGCTCAAAGATTATGTAAAATTATATTATTTTTGATGATAATCTTGTATCGCTTTGGAAAATTCCAAAGAAAAAAGAAGGAATTTTGGTTTTATCGTAGAATTAATATTAACTATGGTTCAATTTGATTATGTATCCATGATACATTAACTAAAATTTAATTGATTCAAAAAGTTCTTGTTTAGTATTGAAGGTTGTATATTATTTTGCTGACAATGAAGGGAGCAATAATATGTCAAAGCAACGGTGCATTGAACCTGCAATACAACTCTTCTAATTATCCAAAATGAAATTGATAATCATTTTATTTTCTTTAAAAGTTTGTTAAAGGGTTAATCGATGGGATTAATAAAACAATTTCCATTGAAAAACCATTAGGTACTATTGTCCTTTTTTGTCCCTAAGTCAAGTCAGCTTATTTTTATAAACTTTATTGTGTTAATGGGTCGAACAGTGATAAAAAGTCACTGATAAAATAACGAATTAATTAATATTAATTTTCATAAGGAGGTGAAGAAAAATGTCTCAAGTGTTGGTAGATGAGTTGGAGGTACAGCAAGAAGAAGCACAGAAGGACAAGTTTTTAACATTTACTCTTGGAAAGGAGTACTACGGAATTGAGATTAAATATGTGACAGAAATTATAGGGATACAACCTATTACTGAAGTGCCTGAATTACCTGATTACATTCGAGGAATAGTAAATTTGCGAGGAAAAATAATCCCTGTGATGGATGTGAGACTAAGATTTAAAAAGGAATTCAAAGAGTATAATGATAGGACTTGTGTAATTGTTATTGATGCAGAAAATATTCTCATCGGGCTCATTGTAGATAGCGTCTCGGAAGTGCTGTCCATTCCGAGTGCAGATATTGTCGCTCCACCGGATTTAAGCCATACCGGAAATAAGTATATTAAGGGCATTGGTAAAATCGGAAGCGATGTTAAGCTTATAATGGATTGTGAGAAGTTGCTTTCGGATGAATTGATGGATAGTTTAAGCAATGTAATATAAATCAAGGAGGATTAAATAATGCGTTGGTTTTTTAATTTAAGGATATCTGCAAAATTAATTATAAGTTTTTTGATTGTTGCAACTATTGCAGGAGTGGTTGGGGGTGTTGCTCTTATAAACATCAATGATATGAGCGAAGCGGATGTATTAATGTATGAGGAAAACACACTAGGGCTTGACTATACTGGAAATGCATCCGTCAGATTCCAGAGGATAAGGTATAATACAACAAAAATTTTTATGATGGACACTGAAGAAGAACTGGAAAATTGCATAAAAAAAATATCAGAACATATTGCAAAGACTGAAGAGTATCTAGGCTTGTACGAGGAAGGAATTATCAATGAGGTTGACCGCAAGCGGTTTAATGAATTAAAACCTCAATGGGAGGAATTTAAATCCCGGGTTAATAAATTAGTTGAACTTATAAAAGCAGGGCAGAAAGAACAGGCAAAAGAATTAGCCCTTGGAGAAATTACCGATATTGGAGACGTGTTGATGAATTTATTTGATGATTTAGTGGAATATAACTCCAATGGTGCAAAAACTAGAATGGAACAAAATAAGGAAATTGCATCTACCGCTTCAAGAACGATGATTATTGTGATATTTATAGGTGTGATTGCAGCTATTGGTTTGGGACTATTTATATCCCGAATTATCAGTAAACCTATTGGCAAAATGGTTGAAGCTGCCGACAAACTTGCAGTAGGAGATGTAGATGTAAATGTTAAAATAGATACAAAGGATGAAGTCGGTAAATTGGCGGAATCCTTCAATAAAATGATAGAAAATATCAGAGAACAAGCTCTTGTGGTGGAAAAGATGGCTTCGGGCGATATGACAGTACAGGTCAAAGTAAAATCCGACAAAGATCTGTTGGGTAAAAAGCTCAGCGAAATGATAGAAACAAATAACGAAGTGCTCAGTAATATCAACTATGCTGCAGAACAGGTAGCAACCGGTGCGAAGCAGGTATCGGATTCCAGCATGCAGCTTTCACAAGGAGCTACAGAACAGGCAAGTGCAATAGAGGAATTGACGGCTTCTCTCGAAGAAGTATCTGCACAGACAAAAATAAATGCAGAGAATGCAAACCAGGCCAATGAACTGGCTGGTGTTGCTAAAGACAATGCAGAGCAGGGAAATAGACAGATGGGTGATATGCTAAATGCTATGGAGGAAATCAATAACTCCTCAGCAAACATTTCAAGAATTATTAAAGTAATTGATGAAATAGCTTTCCAGACCAATATTCTTGCTTTGAACGCAGCAGTTGAAGCAGCAAGGGCCGGACAGCACGGTAAGGGATTTGCTGTGGTGGCTGAAGAGGTCAGAAACCTTGCTGCAAGGTCTGCTAATGCGGCAAAAGAGACTACTGAATTGATTGAAGGAACAATAAAAAGGACTGAAAATGGTACTAAGATAGCCAAGGAAACAGCAGAAGCACTCAATAAGATAGTGGGTGATGTTTCAAAAGCTGCTTCTCTGGTCAATGATATAGCTATTTCTTCCAATGAACAAGCATCGGCTGTGGCACAGATAAATCAAGGAATCATGCAGGTATCGCAGGTGGTACAAACCAATTCGGCTACATCCGAAGAGAGTGCGGCTGCTAGTGAAGAATTATCCAGCCAGGCTCAATTCCTGAAAGAGTCCGTTGCCAAATTTAAGTTAAAAAATGTGAAATCTATAGCAAACAACAATTTTAAGGAGCTCAGTCCTGAAATCATGAAGATGATTAACGACATTACAGAAAAAAAGCAAAAGAATCTTAACAAACAAAATGAGGAAATAGATACCAATAAATTAAAATCAAACAACGATTATAAAGAAGAATCTCCAAAAAACATTACATTGTTAGACAACGGTGAATTTGGCAAGTACTAAGTAAATTATTTGCACCAAAAAAGTGATATTATAATAATATATCACTTTTTTGGTGTTTTCTTATAATTATTGAATTTATAGAAAAAATTTTTCAAACCATTATATAATGATTCCACTGCATAAACTCTTTTTTTACAATAGATGTACCTTGACAACTT
>DAOOVO010000059.1:0-25569 GCA_035370245.1 Pseudobacteroides sp. | reverse complement strand
GAAGTTGTCAAGGTACATCTATTGTAAAAAAAGAGTTTATGCAGTGGAATCATCATTTTAATCTTTTTATCTATTCAAATGCAAATCATTAATCCTTACAGACTTGAGCAATTAATTTATCAAGCCAAATGTAAATGAAGGAATTGATGCTGCTTTGAATTTATTAATATAGAAACTATAAGCAATTATTTTTAGGGGGGAATTTAATGAACAGGCAGTCAAAATCAATGATATCGGTTTTGTTGTGCATAATATTGATTTTCGGGCAGCTAACACCGATAACTGCATTGACGGAAAGCAATATTCCTGTTGGGGAGGTACTAGCGACTAGTGTAACGAGTGATGTTTACAATGAAAGTGGAGGTACACAGGAGGATATTCAGGAGATTATGTTTGCTCCAGAGGACATAACGGATCCTGTTATATCCGGTGAGATAAGTCTACCTGACGGATATACTGCTCCTGCTGGAGGTATAAGTATAAACATATATGCGTCAAATGGTACTTTAACTCACAGAACTACAGTCAATATTCCGGAAGGTGATACTAAAGCAAGCTATAGCTTGAATGCTAAAGCTCAGTCCGGATATGTGATATATTATCAGACTTCGAATACAAATTACATGAGCACGATGTATTTGGGTGCTAAGTCAATGGTAAGAAATAAAGCATCAGCTGCTTTATTTGATTTGTCGGATGGGGATAAGAATCTGAATCTAACAATAATTCCATTACGCAAAATAAGCGGAAAGCTTATTTTTCCCGGCAATACAGATACTCTTAACTTTAGGGTTTATGCTGTAAGTGATATGGACACAAAGTCTTCCGATGTAATAGTAATGAACGGTGATGAAGCGGAATACTCAATATTGGTTCCGCCAAATACGTCAGGATCAGGATATACTGTGAGATATGAAGCTATCAGCAATAATACGGTTATATCACCAGGGTATTACAGTACATCCGGCACGGAGAGAGTAAGTAATTATGCTACTCTTGTTGATGTAAGCAGCAATGATAAAACCGATTTAAACATTGAAATAAAGAAGAAAAAGGTTATAAGCGGTAAATTGGAGATACCTGAGGGTGCTGCTGTTCCTGATGCAAATTTAAGCGTTACTGTAAATGCAGTATTTGGATCTGATTCTGCAAGTACAGTTGTGGTTTTATCCAAGGAAAATCCAATTCAGGAATACAAGTTGTATGTTCCGGAAGGCTCTGGTTACAGAGTTGGATATCAGCTTAAGAATGTTGAGCAATTTATGCAAAATGGATATTACAGTACAAACGGTACTGTTACGGATGTTTTAAAGGCAAGTACTGTTAATGTATCAGAAAGTGATAAAGATAACATTAACTTAAAATTGATAGCAAAAAGTTCTGTGACAGGTATTATCAAGCTTCCTGATGGATTGAAAGCTCCGGCAGAAGGTGTTGATGTCACTGTAAGGGCAGCTAACTCTGTAAATAATGGGTATACTAATGTCAAGATAAAGCCGGGAACAGACTTTGAATATTTTACTGTATATGTGCCAGAGGGAATAGGTTATAAGCTATATTACGAGACAAAGGACAAGAATTATGTTCAGTCAGCTTACTATAATGTATCCAATATGGTTACAACGTCAAGCTCCGCTACAACATTTGATATAGGAAGCGATGAAACAAAGACGATTAACATATCCATGATTGCAAAAAGAGCAATAAGTGGAAAAATACAACTTCCAAAGGGAGTATCTCAAGAAGATGAGGTTATATTTAAAGTCACTGCATCAGGTACATATGTACGGATACTACAGAGGTAAAGATGCTTAAGGATGAGAGCAGTGTTAATTATTCGCTGCTTGTTCCTCCAGGAGATAATTACATAGTAAGGTGTGAAATTACCAAAGGTGCTATTATATACATGAAAACTTCTTACTACAGTGAGGCGGGAACAGTTACTAACAGTGCCTTTGCAAAAGGAATTAATACGATTGCCGGTAATCAGCCTGATATTGATTTTGTACTGGTTGAAAAAAGAAAAGTTTCCGGTACTATTTCATTGCCTGAAAATATGACAATGCCTGCTGATACTATGTTTTGGTATACCGATAAGGAAGATGGAAGACAGTACTCGGTTTTGTTTAAAAAAGGAAGCAGGACGGCTGATTATACATTTTACATGAATCCGGGAATTCGTACATTTTACTATGAATTGGGAGAAAATGATACATTCGTTGAAAAAGGTTTTTATAGTGAAACAGGAACTGTAATGGATGAAAGTGCGGCAACACCAATCGATGTTAGAACAGGGGATGCTTCGGGTATAAATTTCCAATTCATACTTAAAAAGATTATATCTGGAAAATTAAAGCTTGAGAAGGATACTCGAGCAGTAGGAAATATCACAGCACTTGTGAAAGTAAAGGGTAGACGTGGAGAAGATTCACAGAATGTGACTATTACAAACGGAAACAACTATGCAGAGTTCAAACTTGCTGTTCCTCCCGGAGCGGACTATAAATTGTGGTATGAAAATGTTACTGGATCGCCTAATGTTGTATCAAAGATGTTCTATAATTCAGGTTTCATGACGAGAAACGAAAATGAAGCAGGATTGATAGATGTTTCGGAGATTAGCATAAATGACATAGTTCTTACTCTTTCTGAAATGAAGCTAATAAGTGGAGAATTGAGAATTCCTGATGGAGACACATTGACAGCAAATACATCGGTGAGAATATATGTAGAAAACATAGCAAATCAAAAAGATGTGACTTATGTAGACGTAACCATACCTGCTAATAATAAATCAGTGCCATATAATATTTACGTTCCTACCGGATACAGTTATAACATAAGATATGGATTCTTAAATGAAAACAGCTTTTATGTTAAAGACGGTTATCTTGGAAACAACGGCATGGAAATTAATAAAAGTGCTGCTAAAGTTCTCGAAGTAAGTAGCGAAAGTACTGAAAGCTATGATCAGGTTAACTTGACTCTGATAAAAAAGAGAGTAATTAAAGGTAAGGTATCCTTGCCGGCAGGGATATCCATAACTTCAAATATCAGCTTAAGCGTTTTTGCCGGAAACTATTCGACTCCTGTTACTATACTCACTGACGGCAAAGCTGTTGAGTATACATTAAGAGTTCCTCCGAATGCTCAGGATGCAGGATATAAAGTATACTACAGGATAAGCACTTCAAATACTGTATTTAATGAGATCGGTTATTACAGCAGTTCAGGAATGGTATCTGCAGAGAAGGATGGGGATATAATTGATGTCAGCAGCAAAGACATAGAAGGTTTGGATATTACTCTGATACCTAAGAGCAGTATAAGCGGTTCTGTGAAGCTGCCATCTGAAAACTTAGCTGCTAGAGAAACCAGTGTGAGGGTTTATGTATCAAACAATACTTACTCAAAGTATCAAGATGTTATTATAAAAGAGGGAACCAATTCTGCACCTTATATTATTTATGTCCCACAGGGTACAGGATATGTGGTTAGATATGAGATTAATAACAGTGCCTACGTAAAAAACGGATACTATGGCGAGACAAGCACAGTTAAGGAACAGGCTTTGGCAACTGCCATTAGCATTGAAAGCCAAAGCAGATCAGGTATTGATCTAACGTTGATTGGCAATTCCAAAATAGAAGGAACATTAAAACTGCCCGGAACCAGGAAAGCACCTGAAAATGGTTTGAAGGTAAGGGTTTTTGCGACTCGAGGCAATGCAACAGTTACATATGTTGACGTAACTGTTCCTCAGATTACACATCGGTAAAATATTCGATGTATGTGAGTCCTGATACGGATTATAGAATAAGCTACCAGATTACTTCCGATAAAAGTTATATGCCTGAAGGCTTCTATAACAGTACGGCAACTTCGTTAGATAAAAATAATGCCACACTGATTGATGCAACAACAAGTGTTACAGACATTGATATGACCCTTTTATCTAAAATAGCAATAAGTGGAGTTATATCAATACCACCGGCTTCTGATCCTAAAGCAGATTTAAAATTAAAAATATATGCTGTAAATGGCAACAATACAGGGGATACTGATATACTTATACCCAAAGATACAAAACAGGTTCCTTACACCGTTTATGTTCCTGCATTAGGGGACTATGAAGTGAGATATGAAATTTCCAGTAACAATATGTATGTTACACCGGGTTATTACAATAATAAAGCTACTACCAGCGAAAAGGCTGCTGCAGTTTTGGTAAAAGTTTCAGGCGATGTTTCGGGTATTGATATGACAATCATACCTAAGAGAAGCATTAGCGGTACTGTGTTTTTAAAGAATGAATTTGCACCGTTAAGAGGCTTATCTCTAAAGGTTGTTGTAAATTACAAGAAAATATCCGATCCTACAAAGAAACTTAGCGATTCTGTAGATGTGGTAATTCCAGAAGGAAGCAATTCAGCACCTTATACTGTATATGTATCTGAGGGAACAGATTATGTGGTGAGTTATACTGTGAGTGACATTAAGTATATCACTCCAGGATACTATACTCGTACTGAAACTACCAGGTATGCTGAAAAAGCAGAGATAGTTGACTTGACAAGTGGAAGCAGTGTAGGTATTAATCTTACACTCATAAGGAAAAAGGAAATAAGCGGTACTGTTTCTCTTACTAAAGGTACTGCTCCTTATGGTGGATTAAATATTAATCTCTATGCTGATAACGGTAAGGATAGTGGAACTACTAACATTGTTATTCCGGCAGGAAAAAGTTCCGTTCCATATACAATTTATGTTGCTGGAGGTGAAAATTATAAAGTACGTTATAATTTTAACTCGAGCAATGAAATGTTTTTATACCCTGCTTATTATAACTCGGAAGGTTCAAAAAGGGACGTTGCCGAAGCAGAAATGTTGGATCTGACTGGTGAAAATAAAACAGGAGTAAACATAAACATAATTCCAATGTACTTGATAAGCGGTACTATCAATCTTCCGGAAGGCACTGTAGCTCCAACAGGAGGTGTTGAAGTTAAGGTAAATGCAAAAAGCAGCAGGGATTCAATAATAAAGTCATATACCATTTCTGAAAAGAATAACGGTGTTGACTATAAGCTTTTTGTGCCCGCCGGTTACAGCTACAAGATAGGATATACCATATCAAATACAAATTATTTGTCAGGGTATTACAATTTAGGCGGAACAGTGCTTAATGAATCTGATGCGGGAACTATATCCGTGGAGGAATCTGATTATTATGGAATAAATATGTCAATCATAGAAAAGAAAATAATCAGCGGTAAGATATCCTTACCTGACGGAATAGTACCATCTGGACCTGTTTCTGCACGCATTTATGCAGGAAGAAATGACAGTGTAACAGTTGATATACCTAAAGATACAAGAGAGGCTTCATTCTCTATTAAGCTAGCACCTAATAAACCATTGTCGGGATATATTGTTTACTATACCCTGACCACATCTAGTGAGGAGTTTGTTGCAAAAGGGTATTATGGATTGAACGGCGGTCTGAATGGGGGAATCGATAATACCGTACCTTTAGAAAAGGATGCCGATTTGGTTGATGTAAGCTCTGAAAACAAAGATAATATTAATCTAGTGGTTCTTAAAAGAAGGATAATAAGCGGTAATATTAAGACACCTGGCTCACTTAAGGCTCCAAAGGGAGGCATTAGTGTGGATGTTACCGTTGAGGGAGCAAACATCACAAAGAACTTTATAATACCTGAGGGACAATCATCTGTGCCATATAAAGTTTATGTCGATCCAAATCTTAATACATCCGGATATAAGATCAAGTATACTGTTAAAACGGCTAATACAGGATATACCACAAATGCATATTTTAACTATAACAAACCTGTACAGAATGCTAATGAGGCTTCTTTAGTAGATGTTAGTACAGGGGATAAGGTAGTTGATCTTGTACTTATTGGAAATAGTGCTATATCAGGTACTGTTGAATTACCGGAAAAAGCACCGGCAAATGGATTGAATGTTGTTGTTGCTGCTACCAATGGTACGTATTCAGCTAGTGCAGAAGTTTATATAGCAGAAGGGAATACAGTTGTACCGTTCTTGCTTAGTCTGTCGCCTGCTTCAGGATATAAAGTATATTATACAATTGCAGGTAACAACAAATATGCACCTAAAGGTTACTATAATACGAGCGGTACTGTTTTAGCGGAGTCTTCTGCTACAGCTATAAATATACAAAACAGTGACAAATCAGGTATTAAGTTGGTGCCTATATTGAATAGAAAGATATCGGGGACTGTTTCCCTGCCTTCGGGATATACTCCTTCAGGCACAGTATCTGTAAAGGTTATAGCAAGTAACGGAACTTACTCGTCAGATGTGATTAAGAACTTGACAGCAAGTGCCTCATCAGCATCTTATGAGATTTTCCTGCCACCGGTTGCAAACTATAAACTATATTATGAAGTAAGTAGTGCTGATATTGCAAATAAAGGATACTACAGCACTACAGGAACTGTATTGGATTCTAATAAAGCTTATGCTATTAACTTAAGCAGTTCGGATTATACTGCAAATGTAACTCTTATAAAGAACAGGGAAGTAAAAGGTACTGTGAGTGTTCCGGAAAAGGCACCGAAAGGCGGTCTTGATGTAAAGATTGTAGCATCCAACAAAACTTATACATACTCACAAAGTATAAAAATTGCACAAGGAAGTAATTCAGCCCAGTATTCTATAAAAGTACCTCCTACATCAGGGTATTATGTATGGTATGAAGTAGCTTCAACAGGAGATTATTTCCCAAAAGGATATTATAAAGCGGTAAATCAGAATGCTGTATTAACTGAAGCTGAGGCACAAAAGCTTGATCTTACAAATGCCGATGCAGAAAATATAAGCTTCAGCCTGCTTAATTATAACTCTATAAGTGGAAGAATTAGTTTATCAACCGGAAAAGCACCTTCGGGCGGAATTAAATTTACACTGACTGCAAGAAATAATTCAAATACAAGGACATTGGATTTGACAATACCCGAAAATCAGAGCTTTGTTGATTATACTATTTATGTTCCTAACGGTAACGGTTATAAATTGTATTATTCCATGCAGGCTAATAATGATTATGTAGATAAGGCTTACTATAACAATCTAAAAACTGTTCTTGAAGAATCAAATGCTACTCCATTTGATATTTATGCTAATAAGAATAATGTAAACATGAACATTATCGTAAAGAGAACTATAACTGGTAAAATTGCTTTACCGGGTGATGAAACAGCATCAAAGGATATATTTGTTGATATAATAGCTTCAAATGGCAAATATGATGATGTTAAAGAAACATTCAAAATATCAGCAGGTACAAATTCAACTGTATATTCTTTAAAACTGCTGCCTAATGAACCTGGTAAGGAGTATGTGTTGAAATTCAGTACTTCTTTTGACTATGGTTATGTCAGATCAGGTTATTATAAAGAAGATGGTTTTGTACGAAATCTAAAAAATACAAAAACAATAGATGTAAGTGAAGGCGCTTTTAATGGTGCTGACTTTATACTCAAACGTTTTTCGACATTGAGTGGAAAAGTCAAGCTAAAGAGTGGTGTAGCTCCCGCAGAGGGTCTCAAGGTTGATGTTTTGGCAAGTAATTCTGTGGATAGTGTATCTACCAGTGTAACAATACCTCAAGGACAAAATGTGGCGGATTATACACTGTTCCTGCCTCCTAATGATGAAGGAGATGACTATTTGATCCGCTATGAAAACTGGGGAAATGACAGTTATCTTTCAGAAGGTTATTATAGTAATTCAGGAATTGTAAGACTTGAAAGCTATGCAACAAAACTGGATATAAAAAATGATAAGTCAAATATTGACTTGGTAATTGAAAAGAAAAAGATTGTGTCGGGAACAATTAGTCTTCCCAATAATGAAACAGCACCTGAGGGAGGATTAAGGATTACAATATCTGCTAAAAATGATTTGGACATAGGACAAAAGGTTGCATTTATACCTAGCGGTTCAAATAATGTCAATTATTCATTAAATGTTCCTGCTGGGACAGATTACCAGATTTATTATGAACTTCCTATCATAAACGATTATGTGATGAAGGGCTACTATAAAGAAGGCACAATGGTTTATAAGCCAGGCGATGCTGCAAAACTTAACTTCAGCACTTCTCAAGAAGAGTATAGGGATATAAATCTGTCTCTGATAAAGAAAAAGACAATAACTGGTACAATTGCACTACCTGGCGGCAAGGTTGCAGAAGAAGATATTGTTGTAAAAATAACTGCTGAAAATTCAGGTAATGTACTTGTTAATATTCCTAAAGGAACAAACAGTGTTCCATATATGATTAGAATTGCACCAAGTATTGAAGGAAAAGGCTGTAAGGTTGGCTATGAAGTTTCTTCAGAATATGGATTTGTCGTAGCAGAGTATTACAGCTCCAACGGAATGGTTAGAAACAGCAAGTTAGCAGATGATATAAATGCAAATGATAATGATGTTACCAATATAAATCTTACTCTGGTTGAACCTAAAAAAATTATGGGAAAGGTTGCTCTTCCTGATGGAGCGGTTGCTGATAAAGATATGCAAATTAAAGTAACCGGCTCAAACGGAATTGATGGTGTTTCCACTAATGTAATAATACCTCAAGGTAAGAATTCTGCAGATTATACTTTGGAACTTCCTCCGAACGATAAGGGATATGAATACGTTGTGAAATATGAAAACTGGGGTGAGTATAAGTATACTACCTATGGTTATTACAACAGTAAGGGAACAACAATCACATTATCAGAAGCTGAAGGTGTAGATATTAATGCAATTGATGCACGAAACAAGGATATGACCTTAGTAGTCAGAAGGACCATTAGAGGAAATATCATAGTTCCTGAAGGAACAGATATTCCTAAGGAAGGAGTTATACTGAAGGTAATAGCTGAAAACGGACTGGAAGTATATTATTCTGAAGTTATATTATCATCGGGTATGAAGTCTTGCCCATATGTACTGTATGTTGAGCAGGGTGCCAGCTACAATCTTAGATATGAACTGAGTGCTGACAGTATATTTATGGAAAGAGGATATTACAGTTCATTAGGTACGACTACTTTAATGGAAAAAGCTGAGACTTTAAGAGTAACTGGCAGCGAGTTAACAAATAAAGATCTTTCACTTATTATAAAACGCTCCATTTCAGGTGTTATAACATTGCCTGACAATGCACAGCAAGCTAATGGTATATCAATCATAGCATCTAATGATAGTGGAGATTATTCTGTAACTGTCAATATACCTAAAGGTAAGCGTACAGCAGATTATAATCTTTATGTACCTGCCGGAAAAGGTTATATAATTAGATATGAATTACATTCAAATTCCGAAATAGCTCCTGTTGGTTACTATTCGGATATGACTTCGGAGGAAGTGAGAGATATAAATGATGCAAAGATAATTGATCTGTCTCAGTTAGATGCTGACAATATAAACTTTAAGATGCTTCAAAACAGAACCATAAGCGGTAAAATAAGACTTCTTGAAGGAACTGCAGGTTCTGGCGGTATAAAAGTAGTTCTTACAGCTGTAGATACAAGCGGAGTACAGGTATTAAAGGATTTCTTTATACCTGAAGGAGAAAGTTCTGTAGATTATACATTAAGTGTGATGCCTTTATCCGGCTATAAGCTTAAATATAATGTTGATATTCAGGATTATGCATCATTTGGATATTATAATTCCAGAGGAACGGTAATGCTGCCTGAACAAGCAGATACAATTGATGTTTCTGAACAAATAGCAGAAGACATAGTCATAACTTTGATTGATAAGAAAGAAATTAGAGGTATTTTATCTTTACCTCAGGGAGTAACCTTATCAAATGATTTAACTGTAAAGGTTAAAGCCATTAATGTTAAGAGTGGATATATTGATACAGTTGAAACCAAGGTATTAAAAGGTTCAGGTTCAGTTGCTTATGTATTAAAGGTTACACCTAATGCTAACAGCAATGTGTATAAAGTGTATTATGAGGTAGCATCGGGAAGTGGTATTTTTGAGAAAGGATACTATAATTCTGCGTTGACAGTTCCTGATGATAAACTTGCTACTTTATTGGATTTGACCAATGGAAGTGTTGTCAACGTTAATATGGAAATGATAAAGGCAAGAAAAATTTCCGGAAAGATAATGCTTCAAGATGGAGTTAATGCAACAGGAAACATTAATGTAAATGTTTATGCTGAGAAATCAAATTACACAGGATTTAGAGTGGTTAAGAGCATAGTTATACCTCAAGGTCAGAATTATGCAGAGTATGAGCTCTATGTTCCTGAATCAACTACAGCAGTGGCAAAAGTGACCGTTGAGGCAAGAACAAATGGAATGAACAGTCCTTCAGTACTTTATAGTACTCAGACAAATACATACATTCCGTTAATAGGTAATCTAAGCTCTAATTATGTAGTTGGATATCAATGCGATGTCAATAACCTAAAAAATGACGGATTAAATCAAAGTGGGTTCTATAAAGCTGGGGGTAGCACAGCTGACTCTACTGCGGCTGAAATTTTGAATGTTGCGAGCGGCAATAAAAACAATATAGATTTGGTTATTAAGCAAAAAGAAAGAAAAATAAAAGGTACGTTCAAAGTTCCTGAAAATATAACAATACCACAAACAGGTATTGATGTAAAAATTACAGCTGTTAACAGCAGACTTGCATATACGCCTGAAACCACTATCAAAATATACCCTGGTAATAAAACAGTTGGATTTGAGCTTCCTGTGCCGGCTTCAGATAAGTATCATGTAAAATATACTGCTTATATAAACGGCTATATGGAATCGGGATACTACAGCAGTGAAGCTACAAAGGGTAAAGAGGAATTTGCTGATGATGTAAATACATTAAATGGTGATGCAAATAACATAGTTCTTGAACCGATACCTGGATTTGAAATAAGCGGCAGTATTTCATTGCCTTCAGGTATGAAAGTAAATTATGAGTCATTCGGAGTTACGGTAAAAGCTGAAAATGAGGATAATGAATATTCAGTATTTGTTCCGATAACAATGAATAATTCAAGTGCATCCTATAAGATGTATCTTCCTACAGGAAAGAATTATATAGTAAGTTATTCCATACTTCCTCTGTTCGGTGAGTACTTAAGTTTGAGTTACTACAAGACCGGTGGTGCTGCAACTACTGAGATTAATAATGCAACAAGGTTGGATGTAACAGCAGCAAGAAGTATAGGCGGCATAACGCTGATTTCAGCTAATAGAAACATTTCAGGTTCAATATCATTGCCTGATGGTACAGGTGAAACCGGATATTCTCTCAATGTACCGGTAAATGAAATACATGGCGGATATAATGTGGGTTACACATTGGAGAAAAGGAATGATTATCCGTATCAAGTTTCTAACGGATACTATTCCAATAACGGAACAGTCGGCTATGTGGGAGATGCGTACATTATAGATGTTTACACTGGAAATGCCAGCAATATAAAGATTCCACTGTTAGCTGAAGGTACAATTCCTGTTGAAGGTATTGTAATGGATAAACAACAAGTAAGCATGGTTGAGGGAAGTAAATTGAAACTCGGTGTGAAATTTTATCCTGAAAATGCAACAAACAAGTTGATCACCTGGTTCTCAAGCAATACTAATGTAGCAAAGGTTTCATCTGATGGAACAGTAACGGCGTTAACACAGGGAGAAGCAGTTATAAAAGCAGTTAGCAGCAATCTGATAGAAGTGTCATGTAAGATATCTGTATCAGTTGCTCAAAAGACAGGATTAAGTCTCGACAAGGATGAGATTTATATAGTACTTGGTGATAAAGTGCAATTAAATGCTATATTTGGAACAGATATAGAGGAAAGTGCTGTAATATGGAGTTCGGATAATAGCAATATTGCTTCTGTTTCAAGCAGTGGCCAAGTTACAGGTAAGCTTTCCGGTAGAGCAATCATTACTGCAGCACTAGAAAATGATCCTTTAACAAAGGCAGTTTGTGTTGTGTATGTAATAAATCCGGTTTCTTCAATTAAGATAAATGAAGCACCTAATGTAGACATTATTGTGGGTAATACCAAACAATTAACAGCAACTGTTTTACCTGATGATGAAATGACAAAAGGTGTTATATGGTCATCTAGTGACACCAGGGTAGCAGTTGTTGATGAGAACGGACTGGTAAGAGGAATAAAGAAGGGTACGGCTGTAATAACTGCTAAGAGCATGTATAACAATGCCATTAAAGCATCTTGTACCGTTAATGTTCTGCCTGTTCCTGTAAGTGAAATAAGTCTCAATGTAAATAAAATTGAGATGGTAAATAAAAGCACTTATACATTCTATGCTACAGTTCTACCGTATGAAGCGGAAGATAAAACTGTAAATATTGTAATTAATAATACAAGTGCACTTAAGTTAGTTTCAAATGTTTTTGAAAGTAATCAAGGCAGAAATAAAATTACAATTGAGGCACATGGAGAAGTTGCACCTGTAGATGTAAAAATAAAAGTTAAGAGTAACCAGAATAGTAATATAGAAAAAGAAATAACTGTAACTGTAAAGAAAATTAATGTTACAGGTCTCAACTGGGTATCAAAACCACCTGCTGAGAAAGAAATAAAGGTTGGTGAGAGCTTCAGTGTAGAGGTAACTACAACACCAAGTAATGCTACTGACAGGAATAATATTACCTGGTCTTCGACAGATACCAATAACAGCTATATTACGATTACAAGCAATAATAATAAGGCTACCATTACAGGAAAAGCAGCGACTACATCACCAATAACTGTAAGTGCTTCAGTTGGCGGATACAGCGTGGCATTCAGGATAATAGTTAAGGCAGCAGTAACGCCTACACCTACACCTGCAGAAGGAGGAATTGGCGGTTTACCTGGTGTTGCAACACCTACACCAACTAAAAAACCAACACCTACACCAACAGGAAAACCGACAGCTACTCCGACTAAAAAACCGACAGCTACTCCGACTAAAAAACCGACAGCAACACCAAAAGCGACACCAACAGCAACGCCAAAAGTCGTGGTTGCTCCAACAAGCAATGTTCCGGGAACTGCTGGAGATATAAATAATTACAAAGATATAGCTAAACACTGGTCAAAAGATAGCTTTGCATTGCTGTTAAGTAAAGGCATAATCAGCGGATATCCCGATATGACTTTAAGACCTAATGCTGAAATAACAAGAGAAGAAATTTCCAAGATTATAGTAATTGCTGCAGGATATAAGGCTTCAAGCAATACCAGCCTTCCATATAAGGATAGTTCAAAAATTGCTTCATGGGCTAAGCCTTTCATTAGGTCAGCAATGGATGCAGGAATAATTAAAGGATATGAAGACAATACATTCAGGCCTAAGAATAAGCTTACAAGGCAAGAAATGGCAGTGCTTATCATTAATGCATTCGGTTATGGCGTATCACAGAACACAAATATAAATATAAATATGAAAGATGCAAATAAGATTCCTAAATGGGCTAAGGGACATGTAGCTAAAGCAATTGAGCTAGGAATAATTAAAGGGTATAACGATAATACATTCAGGCCTGGTAACACAATAACAAGGGCTGAAGTAGTAGCTATGATTGCACGCTGCATCAGTCAATAGAAGATTAATTAAATCTTAAATAGTTATAGAACAAAAAAGGGCGATAGTATTTGCCCTTTTTTGTTTTTCAAAAAGAAATCTAAAAAATCATAAAAACTTGTTGAAGATTTATATGTAACTTACCGATATAATCTATAACTTCTATCAATTTAGGGAGGTCTTAACTCTATGACTGCTGGAACTTTGGAAAAAGAAGAGATTCTCAATGAAATAAAGGAATTATATGATAAAACTGGTGGTATGTCGGTAGATAGATCTAAAATTATTAATATTATGCAAAAAGGATCTTTCATTAAAACGCAATTTTATGGGTCGAATAAGTGGAATGTTAACGTAGTTTTAGATAATTCGGGTAACCTGTTAAAAGTAGCATTTATAGAAGATGACGGAATACCTGCATTGCTGCCGGGTGACAAAATAAGATGCAGGTTTGCTGTTGATACTTATGATATAAACATGCTTTGTGTTATAGAACGGGTGAGATGCGACTTTTTGCCGACAAAGTCATTAAGGATATTGAAAGCGGATATATGGAAAAACAAAAGGGGATCTTCAAGGCATAATGCCGGGTTTTTGTGCAGAGGAGAGTCAGAGCTTAATGAGAAATTTTCAGGATACTTTATAAATATTAGTGAGTCTGGAACAGGGTTGATTTGTAAAGAGAATCTAAGGGTTGGAAGCAGTATTAAAATATCCATTTTTGTTAGTGATTCAAAAAGAGCTGATTTTTATTCATATATAGTAAGAAGTAAAAAGCATAATGACCAAAAATTTGAATACGGTACAAGGTTTCAAAATATGACACCTCAGCTAAGTGAAATCATTAGTAGTTTTATCAATAATGAAAAAAATAAGGAACAAATAACCTATCATGATTTGTGCAGATTGTATAACATTGCACCTTTAGATTTTATTTGAAGTATTGGCAGATTCCATTTATAAATATTATTATAAATACAAAGGGAATGCTTACCTTTTATGTATGCATTCCCTTGAATATCCTAAAATATGAACTTTATTAAGCTTTAACTTCGGTTGTCCATCCTAAAGTATCTTCCATTTCTCCATTTTGAATATTTGTTATTGTTGAATATATCTTTGAAGAAAGGTCACCTATCTTGCCTTCATTCACAATTATTTTATTATCGTTCCAATTAAGCTCACCTATTGGAGATATAACAGCTGCTGTTCCGGTACCGAATGCTTCTTCAAGGGTACCTTTTGCATGTGCATCGTATATTTCCTGAATAGTGATTTTTCTCTCTGTCACTTTAACTCCCCATGACTTAAGAAGCTCTATTGTGGAGTCTCTTGTTATTCCTGCCAGTATACTTCCCTCTAATGCAGGAGTGATAACTTCTCCATTAATTTTAAAGAATACATTCATTGTACCAACTTCTTCAATATATTTCTTTTCAACTCCATCGAGCCATAAGACTTGAGTATATCCCTTCTCTTTTGCTTCCATTTGTGCTTTGAGGCTTGCAGCATAGTTTCCGGGAGTCTTGGCATAGCCGATTCCACCTTTTACTGCTCTTACATAATTACTCTCAACATATATTTTAACGGGATTGATTCCTTCCGGATAATATGCACCTACAGGGGATAAAATCACTATATATTTATATGTTTTAGAAGGTCTTACTCCGAGGAAAGGATCTGTGGAAATGATAAACGGTCTTATATAAAGTGATGTGCCTTCTTTTGTAGGTATCCAATCCTTTTCAAGATTTATGAGTACTTTAAGTGATTCGACACAGAAATCAACATCAATAGGAGGAATACATAACCTGTCATTAGATATGTTGATTCTTTCCATATTCTTTCTGGGCCTGAAAAGCAATATCCGCCCATCTTTGGATCTGTATGCTTTTAAGCCTTCAAAAATTGCCTGACCATAGTGGAGAACCATGGTTGCCGGATCAATTTCTAAGGGTGCATAAGGAACAACCCGAGGATCATGCCATCCTTTTCCTTCCGTATAATCCATTATAAACATATGGTCTGTAAAATAATTGCCAAACCCAAGGTTGTTTTGGTCAGGTTTAGCCTTTGGTGATTTTGTTTTTTCAATTTTGATTTGACCTATCATAAGTACGACTCCCTTTCAGATTACTATAATATAAAAATCAATTTACTGTTTACATTTAATGTATTTGAAACTCTTTTGCAAAATGTAAATTTGTATTGATTTTCAAGTTATTATTTCATGTAATTCTTATGTACATTAAATACTCTATTACTTTTACAATCTTACATATAGCAGAACAAAATAACAAATGTTTAGCGGAATTTTGCGATATATATTTACGATATATAAATGAATGTAAGATTAATCGTATTTTAATATAGAATGGCTTGTTGAAGCCCATAAATTATTATGACACTTTTTATTTGAAAAATCCAGACTTTTTAATCATAATATTTATATTATTGTTTAATATGAGAAAAATAATTGTAACATTATTGATATCATTATCTTTGTTTGTTATTATTTAGGATGAGTAATTAATCATTCCATAGTTATTACTAAATTAAATGCGTTATAACACTTAATCTTACATATGTCGGAAGATAAATGTATAATATTAATGGTATTTAATATAAAATAATATTTCGGAGGATAAAATGTTGGAAAGATTTTTTCCTGATACCATAGTAGAAAGGGTACAGGATATTGATTTGGAGGATTTGAAGAAAAAAGGAATAAAAGGCCTTATTCTTGATATTGATAATACATTGGTTGCGCAGTTTACAAAAGATGCAAGTGAAGATGCAAAAAGCTGGATTCAAAAAGTCAAGGACATGGGGTTTCTTACATGCATTCTATCAAATGCCTCAGAAAAAAGGGTAGAACGATTTAATATGGATTTGGGTATACCTGCTATTCACAGGGCTTACAAGCCTTCACCAAAGTCATATATGAGGGCGGCAATGCTTCTTGGAATCAAATGCAATGAGATTGCAGCAGTGGGGGACCAGATTTTTACCGATATCTATGGAGGAAACAGAATAAATATGTATACTATTCTTGTTAAGCCAATAGATAAGAAAGAAATTCTATTTGTAAAGTTGAAAAGGCATATCGAAAGGTTTGTTTTGTTTAGACACAGTAAATTGGCTTCTAACAAGAACAGCATATTAAGAAGGACAAAATGGAAAGAAAGAAGTGCTTTAAGACATACTGTAAAGGAATCTTAAAAACATAGAAATTTTAATACATAAAATGTATTAACAAAGAAATTATTGTGCGGTTTAAAGGGGAACATAAATAATGATAATTAATGGAAGTACTAAAATTATAGGTATAATAGGAGATCCGATAGAACATTCCAAATCACCGATATTACATAATTATATAAGTGACTCTAAAAATATTAATGCAGTGTATGTACCGTTCAGAGTTTCTCCAGATAGCCTTCAGGATGCCATAAGAGGCCTTAGAGGGCTCAATGTTGTTGGATTTAATGTTACCGTACCCCATAAGAATAAAGTGATTGAGTACTTAGATGGCGTTTCTGAAGAAGCCAGACTAATTGGTGCGGTAAACACAGTTAAAAATGTAGGTGGGAAATTATGGGGATATAACACCGATGGAGATGGATTTTTAATGTCATTTAAAGAAGAAACGGGGCATTCGTTTTCAGGTAAAAACGTTGCAATAATCGGTGCAGGAGGTGCAGCAAGGGCAATAGCTGTAAAAGCTGCACTAGAAGGAGCAGATAAAATGGTAATATTAAATAGAACAATAGATAAGGCGAAAGAACTTTCGGATTATATCAATGATAATATTTCGGATTGTTCTTCATTTGCAGGCATTGAGCATAATGATGCTAAGAATGCTATTATGGACTGCCAGATAATTATTAATACTACATCAGTGGGAATGTACCCCTCGACTGATAAATGTCCGATAGAAGCAAACAGCATTTTAAATGACAGGCATATTGTTTATGATATTATTTACAATCCGGTAAAAACAGAGCTTTTGAAGGTGGCAGAAAAGAAAGGAAGCATAGCTGTGAATGGACTGGGAATGCTGTTCTACCAGGGTATAAATGCTTATGAAAAGTGGATGGACATTGAATTTTCAGAAAACGAGATAGAACAATTCTATACAATGTTTAAGAAAGCAGTTTTGGAAATCTAAAAATCACTTCTAAAATTCATAAAATCATTATTATAAAAAATCACTTTGTGGTTTTTTTCTTATTTTTTTTCAATTATATTCCGATAAAAATATAGTGATAGTATCAGGGAACATGCTTTGGTTGGAGGACCTTATGAATAAACGGAATAGAAAAAGGCTGGGAGATTTGCTTTTAGAGGGTGGACTGATTTCAAAAGAACAGTTGGATGAAGCTTTGGAGATCCAGAAGAAGACTGGAGAGAAGCTGGGACAAATCCTTTTGAACCATGATTATGTTACGCAGCAGGACATAATAAAGGTTTTGGAGTTCCAGTTGGGGATTCCCCATGTTGAACTTGAAACGTATGATATTGATCCCTCAGCTTGCATGTTTGTTTCCGAGAGCCTTGCAAAAAGATATGACCTTATCCCCATACAAATAGACAATGGTGTTCTTATCGTCGCAATGAGCGACCCTTTAAATGTTTTTGCCATTGATGATATAAAAATGTTTTCAGGTATGGAGGTTCGGCCTGTATTAGCTACTCTTAAGGATATTAACAAAGCAATCGATAAATATTACTCGGTCTGGAAGGACATGGAATCTGTTGATGAATTAGGAATAGAGTATGGCTTGGTAAATATTGCAAATAACTTGGATGATGAAGCTTCAGAAGAAATAAATAATTCCCCTGCTGTTAAATTGTTGAACTCTATAATTGAACAGGCAATAAGTATAAATGCCAGTGATATACATATTGAGCCATTTGAACAATATATAAAAGTGAGGTTCAGGGTTGACGGACAGCTTGTAGAAGCAATGCGGGCCGAAATTGAAATTATGCCTTCCATTGTTACAAGTATGAAAATCATATCCGGGCTAAGTATTGGAAAAAAGAGACTGCCTCAGGACGGCAGGTTTTTAGTTACGGTAAATGATAGTGAATATGATTTGAGGGTGTCAATTCTGCCAACGGTATACGGTGAAAAAATTGTTATTAGGATAACCAATAAAAAAAATTTTGTTATTTCAAAAGAAGCTTTGGGATTTAGCAGAGAGGATCTTTTAAAGTTTGACAGTATTCTTAAAAAGACAAATGGCATCATACTGATTGCAGGACCTACAGGAAGCGGTAAAACTACAACATTGTACAGTGCAATAAGCGAAATGAATAAACCCGACTTGAATATTGTAACGATTGAGGATCCTGTAGAATACTTAATTGACGGGGTTAACCATGTTCAGGTCAATGCTGATGCAGGGTTATCTTTTGTCGTTGGACTGAGGTCAATTTTGAAGCAGGATCCCAACATCATTATGATAGGCGAAATAAGGGACATTGAGACGGCTGAAATAGCTGTTAAAGCAGCCATAACAGGTCATCTTGTGTTAAGCACCATTCATACCAATGATGCACCGGAGACTGTATTTAGGCTTATAGATATGGGAATAGAGCCATTCATGGTGGCATCCTCCGTTGCAGGTGTTATTGCACAGCGTTTGGTTAAAAAAATATGTCCTAATTGTTCTTACAAATACAAAGCAAGTGAAGAGGATTTGCAAGTGCTTGGTTTCAAATCGTCAGAGGAAATCATGCTTTATCGAGGAAAGGGCTGTACTGTATGCAATAAAACAGGGTATAAAGGCAGAATTGGAGTGTATGAAATAATGACTCTCAATAAATTTCACAGAGAGCTTATAAATAAAGGATGTTCGGAAGATGTACTGAGAAATGAACTCATTAAGTCGGATATGGTTACTTTAATGGAAAATGTAAAAAGATGTGTTTTGGAAGGCTCTACTACATTAAGTGAAATGATCAGGATTTCACATTCCAATACTAAGGAGGGATGATTATGGAATTTGATGAATTATTGCGGAAAGCTATTGAACAAGATGCATCAGATATTCATATTACTGTTGGCATACCACCCACCATAAGAAAAAACGGACGGTTGGTAAAAATTGGAGATACTCCCGTAAGTGCCGATGATACAGAGTACTATTCAAAGGTTGTGATAAATGGAGATAAACTGAGTGAATTTGAAGCTAAGGGAGAAATAGAGCTGTCATATTCACTTCAGAGTGTCGGACGGTTCAGGGTTAACATATTTAAACAGAGGGGAACCTGTTGCATTGCAGTAAGGCCTGTTAATATAACCATACCGACATTTGAGGAATTAGGCTTGCCTGATGTTATAAAAGAGTTTTCCAAAAAGACAAAAGGACTTATTTTGGTTACAGGTCCTACAGGAAGCGGCAAATCCACAACTTTAGCGGCAATTATAGATAAAATAAATGATGAACGGGATTGCCATATTTTGACCCTTGAGGATCCAATAGAATATCTGCATAAGCACAAAAAATCCATTGTAAATCAAAGGGAGATAGGTCATGACTCAAATTCATATGCCAATGCTTTAAAAGCAGCTTTAAGAGAAGATCCGGATGTTATACTGGTGGGAGAGATGAGGGACATGGAGACCACATCCATAGCCATAACTGCAGCTGAAACAGGACACCTTGTATTCTCTACGTTACATACAAGTGGGGCAGCAAATACCATAGATAGAATTATAGACATTTTTCCGCCTTATCAGCAGCAGCAAATTAAAGTACAGCTTTCCACAACTCTCCAAGGGATTGTTTCCCAGCAGTTATTAAACAGAAGAGATAGGAGCGGAAGGGTAGCAGCACTTGAAATTATGATGCCGAATCCGGCTATAAGGAATCTTATAAGAGAAGGAATGACCCATGAGATTAATTCTATAATTCAAACCAATGAAAAGCTAGGTATGCAGACTATGGATGACTGTCTTATAAATCTATATAGGCAGAATATTATAAGTTATGATGATGTATTGGCATATGCTGTTGATCAGGATAATATAATGAGCACGGCAAACATTTGAGCATTCTAGAAAGTCAAAAACCAACCGTATAAAATTATTATTGTTTTATTTTATCTATAAAAATATAATATATTTGATGCATAGACTTTATAGAGAGGACGTATGACAAAATTATGACAATATTTTTTTACATTATTGTTTTCATGTACGGTTTGGTTATAGGCTCATTCCTGAATGTCTGTATATGGAGAATACCATTGGGAGAGTCGGTGGTTAAACCGCCTTCACATTGCACCAAATGCGGTACAAGGCTGACAGCCCTAGATCTTGTACCCCTATTTAGTTATTTGTTTTTAAGAGGAAAATGCAGATACTGCAAAGTAAAAATCTCTATCAAGTATCCGTTGATGGAGTTGCTGACTGCAATAATTTATTTGCCGTTATTTTATAAGTATGGACATAACGGACAGTACATAGAATTTTTTGCAGCAGCGTATTTGATGTCCATACTTATTGTTGTATTCTTTATAGATTTAAAGCATAGAAAAATTCCCAACAGTCTTGTGGCATCAGGATTGGTTGGAAGTATTGTGCTGATTGTGTATAACTTTTTTAAACCACTGTATATTTATGGAGATAGCAACTGGTGGAATCCAATTTTGGGAATGGTTGTTAGTTCAGGTTTTATATTTATAGTATCATTGATAAGTATGGGATTGTTCAAAAAAGAATCTTTTGGATTTGGTGATATAAAACTCCTTTTTGTTATAGGTGCTTATTTTGGATGGAAAATGAGCTTGGTTGCCCTATGTGCAACGCTGGCAATAAGTGCATTAGCCGTATTGGTTGCAGCAGTTTTAAAAAGAAATGATAAAAGAGGTAATATACCTTTTGGAAGCTTTATAGCTGTTGGTACTTATATTACATTCCTGTTTGGAAGTGAAATTACTAAGTACTTTTGACACTATAGCCAAAGGCTGTATATAGATTTGAATAATATAACAATAGGAAATAAGGGAATGATAGCATATCTTTCCTTTATTTTTTTTCTGTTCAAGTATATAATAATCATATCCATGGTATGCACATTTAAAATAAGGAGAGCAACAATGATTAGATTTGGACCGTCGGGCAATTCCGAAAGCTTTTATAATGAGGGCTACAAGTCATCGTTACAAATGCCGGAATGGCTCAGGCAAAGAGGATTGGGTGCCTATGAGTATCAATGCAGCAAAGGTGTCAAGATTGGGAAGGAAATGGCAGTTAAACTTGGTGAAGAAGCATCGAGGAATGATATTTTCTTAAGTATTCATGCACCCTATTATATAAACCTGGCAAGCCAGGAAGAAGAAAAGCAGGAAAATTCAATCAGATACATAATAGAGACATTGGAAGCTGCAAATTGGATGGGGGCATCAAGAATAGTTGTCCACACAGGTTCTTGCAGCAAGATTGACAGGCAATTGGCACTTGATACGGCAATAAAAAATCTTAAGCGGGCAATATGTGAGGCCGATGCTTTAGGGCTTGGTCATATAGCTATTTGCCCGGAAGTTTTGGGAAAGGTTAATCAACTGGGAGATTTAGATGAAATACTTACAATGTGCAGTATTGATGAAAGGCTGATTCCTACTGTTGATTTTGGACATATTCATGCAAGGGGTATGGGTGCTTTAAATACCAAATGGGATTTTGAGTATATTTTGGATAAAATTGATAATAAAATTGGAAATGAAAGAATGAGAAAAATACATATACATTTTAGCAGGATAGAGTATACCAAGGGAGGGGAGAAAAGGCACTGGACGCTGGATGATGTACAGCACGGGCCTGAGTTTTATCCTCTTGCTCAATTGATGCATGAAAGGGCTATGGAGCCCATTGTAATATGCGAGTCCAGGGAAAGAATGGCCGAGGATGCCATGAAGCTTCAGGAAATATATTTAGCTGCAGGGGAGGTTAAAATATGAAAAAAATACTTATTTTAAACGGTCCCAATTTAAATATGTTGGGGATAAGAGAAAAGTCGGTATATGGAGCTGAGACACTTGAAGATATAGCAAAGAGTGTAAGTGAGGAAGCAAAGGCATTGGGTATGGATTTTGATTTTATGCAGTCCAATCATGAAGGTGAGATCATAGATAAGATTCACGATGCAAGAGGTAAATATGATGTAATAATTATAAACCCGGGGGCATATACACATTATAGTTATGCAATAAGGGATGCTGTTAAAGCAGTTGAGTTACCGACTATTGAAATACATCTTTCAAATATACATGGTCGTGAAGAATTCAGGAGTAAATCTGTGATTGCACCGGTATGCGTAGGACAGATATGCGGTTTTGGAAGCAAAAGCTACATACTTGCATTGCATGCAGCAAAAATGATTTTGGGTTAAGGGGTGAAGAGTTTGGCAAGTGTTTTTAAGAATAGATTGAAAAGGCTTAGAGAAAAGCTTAAGCTAAAAGATGTTGAAGCTGTTTTGATAAATAAAAGGGAAAACTATTTTTATTTATCGGGTTTTACCGGAACCTTCGCACATCTTGTGATTTCACAAGATGATGCTTATCTTATAACAGATTTCAGATACACAGAGCAGGCAAGAAATCAAGCTTCCGCATACAAAGTAGTTGAATGCAGCGGAAATAGTATAGATGCATTAAATGAAATAATTAATAAGATCGGAATAAAAAAGATTGGTTTTGAAGAAAATTATCTTACTTATCAAATTTTTACCGAGTACAAAAACAGATTTTCAGCAAGTGATTTTTTACCATTTGGAAAAGAAATTGGAGAGCTGCGGGTTATAAAAGATGAAGTGGAGATAGCTTCAATAAAGAAAGCCGTAGAAATAGCTGATGAAGCCTTTACTCATATACTTAAGCTTATTAAACCGGGAGTAAGGGAAATAGAGATCGCTGCTGAGATTGAGTATCATATGAAAAAGCTTGGAGCATCGGGTCCGTCCTTTGATACAATAGTAGCATCGGGAAAACGAGCGGCAATGCCCCATGGAGTAGCATCGGAAAAAGTAATTGAAATGGGGGATATTATTACTCTTGATTACGGATGTATTTATAACAATTATTGTTCCGATATGACCAGAACTGTTTTCTTAGGAGAGCCTGACAAAGAGCTTATAAAGATTTATGAAATAGTAAAAAGAGCACAATTTCAAGCATTAGCATCAGCTCATAGAGGATTAAAAGGCAAGGATATTGACAGCATTGCCAGAAGTATTATTTCCGAAAGTGGGTATGGTGCCAACTTTGGGCATTCATTAGGTCATGGTGTAGGTATCGAAATTCATGAAGAGCCAAGGCTTTCCGTAAGAGGAGAGGTTGTAATGGAAAACGGCATGGTTGTGACGGTAGAACCTGGAATATATGTTGAAGGCCTAGGCGGAGTGCGGATTGAGGATATGATAGTTATAAATGATCAAAAGCCCGATGTTTTAACTTCGTCTACAAAGGAAATAATAATTTTGTAAATAAGAAAATTTTTCTTGAAATAAGTATGATTTTATTTTAATATTAACTATGTGAAATTCTTTATTTTTCTAATGAGTATTATTTGTAAATAATTCCGATTATTTTCTTTGATAGGAATGTTCATGTAGGAGATAAGTGAATTTTACCGTGTTAAAAGTGATATAGTAAATCTGTGATATATTAATCACTTTTAGTTATATGTAAATACATTATTACTTTTAATCTTACATTTAGCAGCAGATAAATGTAAGAGATTAATTGTATTTAATACTAGGATGTGTTTTAAGTATTAAAATCCAAATAATGGATTAAGACAAGACATATATAAAATGTGGAGGGAATAGTAAATGATAACAGCAGGAGATTTTAGAAACGGTGCAACCTTTGAGTTAGACGGAAATATATTTCAGGTGGTTGAATTCCAGCATGTGAAGCCCGGAAAAGGAGCAGCGTTTGTAAGAACAAGATTGAAAAATATAATTACCGGTGCTACTGTTGAAAGGACTTTTAATCCAACTGATAAAATGCCAAAGGCTCATATAGAAAGAAAGGACATGCAGTACCTGTATAATGATGGTGATTTATACTATTTCATGGATATGGAATCATACGAACAATTGCCATTAAATAAAAGCTCCATCGGAGACTCTCTCAAATTTGTTAAAGAAAACGAGATAGTTAAAATACTTTCTCATAAAGGAAATGTTTTTGGAATTGAGCCTCCAACATTTGTTGAACTTGAGATTACCGAAACTGAGCCTGGATTTAAAGGAGATACTGCTACAGGTGCAACAAAGCCTGCAACAGTTGAAACAGGTGCAGTGATAAAGGTTCCGCTTTTTGTGAATCAAGGTGATAAAATAAGAATTGACACAAGAACCGGAGAGTATATGGAAAGAGTTTAAGTGGAATAATAAATTAAAAATACTTTTGAGGTGCTGTATGAGTTATATAAAAGAAAGAGTTGCTTATTTGAAGGGCCTTGCTGAAGGTCTCAATATAAGCGAATCATCTAGTGAAGGTAAGCTATTAAAAGCTATTCTGGAAGTTATGGATGATATAGCGGTTTCTATTGAGGACTTAGAAGAATCCGTTGATGAAATCTCTGAGCAGGTTGATGAGATGGATGAGGATTTATCGTATTTGTCAAAGGAACTGTTTGATGATGAAGATTGTTGTGATGAAGATGTTCATGAAGTAGAATGCCCATATTGCAATGAGGTGTTTGAATTGGATACATGTGATTTGGATGAAGACAGCGATGAAATCGAATGCCCTAATTGCAAAAAAAAGATTGAGATTAATTGGGACTGCGAATGTGACTGCGATGAATGCAACGAAGATGAAAAAAACTAATTGTATTTAATATAGCAATTTAGAACTCAATAGATTTCTATTTTAAAAAGAGGGTGTTGCAAAACTACTTTAAAAAGTAGCCAAGCAACACTCTCTTTT
>DAOOVO010000058.1:0-25690 GCA_035370245.1 Pseudobacteroides sp. | reverse complement strand
GAAGTTGTCAAGGTACATCTATTGTAAAAAAAGAGTTTATGCAGTGGAATCAATCATGAAAGCGAGTACTTTTTTATGAAATTCATCTTTTTCACGGATACCCATATTAAAGGGACTACACCTAAAAACAGGAACGATAACTTTTATGAAACTCTTAAAACAAAATTTTTGGAAATAAAAGATATATGTGATGAGCTTGAAATAGATTATATATTACATGGCGGAGACTGGTTTGACAGACCTGACATTTCTCCTTCAATAGTTAAGGAATTTGCACAAATAATGCGGTCATATAATAGGCCTATTTATACAATAGCAGGCAATCATGATATATTCGGTCATAATCCCGATACAGTCGGAAGAACTATGTTAGGGCTTTTAGAGGGGGTTGGAATCCTAACCCTAATAAATTATAATGATGAAGTGATTGTTGAAAAAGACGGACTTAAAGTCCAAATTTTAGGTAAACCTTACAGGTTTGATATTGACGATGTGGAAACATCATCGACTTATTATATAGTGAAGAAAAGTAAGGATGTTGATTACTTGATAAACATGGTCCACGGTATGCTGCTTGAAAAGCCTTTTTTTGAAGGGATTCCATATACTCTGGTTGACAGCATAACGGAGACTGAGGCTGATATCACTCTTGCAGGTCACTATCATGGAGGACTTGGCATTATTGAAAAGGATGGGAAATATTTTGCAAATCCTGGTAGTTTAGTAAGAATAACAAATGCAATCAGTGAAATAAAACGTATGCCAAAGGTTGTTATAATTGAACTGAGTGATAAAATAAATATTTATGAAAGAAAGCTTAAATGTGCAGCACCCGGAAATGAGGTTTTAGACAGGGGACAGCTTTATGATCAGGAACGTGATATAAAACTCCGTATATTTTGCCAGGAGTTGTTGGAAACAGGGAAGTTCAAGAAAGTCGACATTAGAAAAATAATAGAAGATATAACAACTGACCAGAATATAAGTCGTGATGTTAAGTACGAAACAATTAAGAGGATTGCTGTGGCTGAAGAAGAAATTGCACATGATGAAGAGGATTAGGATATGGCTATAATTGCAAAAGTAAAAATTGAAAATTTTCAATCCCATGAAAATACCACCATTGATTTTCACAGCGGATTAAATATAATAACAGGACCTTCGGATAATGGCAAGTCTGCAATCATTAGAGCCATTAAATGGGTTCTTTTTAATGAACCCAGAGGTACGGATTTTATAAGACAAGGAACTTCCGGGGCCAGGGTTACAATAGAAATGGATAACGGTAACTCAATAATCCGTGAGAGAACTGCCGGTAAAAACAGATATACTGTAATATATCCCGATGGCGAGCCTAAAGTTTTCGAAGGCTTTGGCAATGATATACCCCAGGAAGTTGTTGAGGCACATGGAATTACCAAAGCATATTTAGACAGCAGCATAAGCTCAAGCTTAAATATAGCTGAGCAGTTGGAAGGGCCCTTTTTGCTCTCAGAGACTGGCTCAGTAAGGGCAAAGGCTATTGGGCGACTTATTGGGCTTCATATTATTGACAGAGCCATAAAAAATACAAATGTGGATTTGAGGCGTGAAAATCAGTTTAAAGATAAGACAAGCAGTGAGCTTGATGAAGTGGAATCTAAGCTAAAAGAATATGAATTTTTAAAAGAGGTTGAGGAAAGGCTCGAAAAATCGGACCGAATAATTCAGGATATTACTAAGGAATTAGACAGGAAGAAGAAGCTTGAAACAAATTTAAAGAGCATTATTTCCATTGAAGCCGATTATAATGTTCAAAGCAATATTGTAAAAAGACTTCAAAAGCTTGAACGATACGAATTATGCCTCAAAAATATTGAGATTGTCAATGAAAAGCTTACAAAGCTTAAAAAGGCATATAATTCATTAAATGAAAAAGATATTGAAATTAACTCAACATCTAATATAATTAAAAATACTGAAAGAGTATATTTCTGTGCAGAGCTTTTAGATGACATTTATAAGAAAGAAAGGGAATTGGAAAAAGCAATTAATATTAAAGCTGAATTTTCAAAGGTTATAAGATCTGAAAGCGAAACTAAAGCACATTTGTATGCGACTTCTAATGTGAAACTTGTGGATGAAAAGATTAAAAAGCTTGATGGTTTAATATTAAAGCTTAGCAGCATACTTTCTTTAAATGAAGATTTAAGTAAACTAAAAAGTGAACAACAAAAGTATGAATCGGTATTAAATTCTACGGCTTATGTTGAAAAGGCAATAACAAACTTAAATGAAATTCAAAAAAATATTGAAAAGCTGCAAAAAGCCGAGAAGTTAAGGGATGAGCTGATAGATGTAAATAATAGAATTGATAAAGGTAATGAATGTGTGATTTCTTATAAAACAGAAATAGACAAGCTTTTACAGGAGTATTCGGTTGTTTTGAAAAAAGCCGGCAAATGCCCTGTTTGCCAGAGCAAAATTGGAAATGACATATTGAATGATATAATAAAAAGCTATAGTGTTAATGGAGGTATATAAATGGCTGATGAATATGGTAAATCAATAGACTACAGTAAAACAATAAACCAGCTTAAGGAGAATCTGGATAAAGCCAAAAATATGAGAATTCGTGCAGAAACCAGGATGGAGCAGCTCAATAAGCAGAAACAGGAAATTTTAAAGGAGATTGAAGAAATGGGTGTGAAGCCTGATGAACTTGAATCCGAAATAGAAAAGCTTAAAAAAAGCATTGAGGAAATGATTAATGAAGCAAATAATATGCTTCCGATGGATTTGATAAAAGAAGGCAATATATGATTTAATGCCTTAAAATAGTATTATGTAGAACTGATTAAATATTGTAAGGGGAGAGCAAATGAAAAAGAAAATAGGGATTATTTCACTGGGATGTCCTAAAAATCTTATCGATAGTGAAATAATGTTAAGTCTTGTAAAAAAAGGTGATTACGAAATAGTCAATAACAAAGAAGAGGCACAAATATTGGTGGTTAATACATGTGGCTTCATTGATTCGGCTAAACAGGAATCAATCAATACCATTCTTGAAATGGCAGAGTGCAAAAAGGATAAATGTGAGCTGCTTATAGTTACAGGCTGTCTTGCAGAAAGATATAAAGAGGAAATTATTAATGAAATACCTGAGGTTGATGCCTGTGTCGGAACGGGAAATGTAGCATTAATATGTGATGTTATAGAGAAGGCTTATGCAGGTGAAAAGCAAGTGTTATACGGTAAGCTGGACGATACTTCCTATATGAACATTGAGAGGGTTGTTTCCACACAAAACGGGTATGCATATTTAAAAATAGCCGAGGGTTGTGACAACTGCTGCACATATTGTATTATACCGAGCTTAAGGGGCAGGTATAGGAGCAGAAAGCTGGAGGATATTTTATCGGAAGCTGCCAGCCTTTCAAAAAACGGTGCGAAGGAGATTATATTGGTGGCACAAGATACCACCAGGTATGGACTTGATATATACGGAAAAAAGATGCTTACCGAGCTTTTGAGAAAATTAAGTGCTATTGATGATATTAAGTGGATCAGGCTTTTGTATTGTTATCCTGAGGAAATAGACCAAGAGCTTATAGAGGAAATAGCACAAAATAACAAGGTTCTCAAATACATTGATATACCCTTCCAGCATGCCAGTGACAAAATTTTAAAAGCCATGGGAAGAAGAGGTACTTCAGGTGATTATAAAAGACTTATAATGGATTTAAGATCCAAAATTCCCGAAATTATCCTCAGGACATCTGTAATTGTTGGATTTCCGGGAGAAACTGACGAAGATTTTGATGAACTTTATAAATTTTTTGCTCAATATAATGTTGACAGACTTGGAGTTTTTTCTTATTCTAGAGAAGAGAATACTCCTGCATCAAAATATAAAAACCAAATAAGCAGCAAAATAAAGCAAAAAAGGTTTGAACTAATGATGGATCTTCAAAAGAAGACAATGGACTCTTTAAACGAATTAAGGATGGGTAAAACATATCCCACCATAGTTGAAGGAGTGGCTGATGACGGGATTTTCTATACAGGACGTACTTACGCTGAGGCACCTGATATTGATAGTCTTATTTACTTTACCAGTGAAGAGCCTGTTCAAATTGGAGATATAGTAAATGTCAAGATTATAAATATTGATAATTACGATTTAATAGGAGCGGTTACTAATGAATTTACCTAATAAATTAACCTTGTCAAGAATTTTGCTTGTACCTGTTTTTATGATTTTTATACTTCCTATACCTGACTGGATAGTAAATAGCGAATATTTGAGGTTTATGCATTTTCAGTTGGTTTCTTTTAATAATTTTATTCTGGGTCCGGGGAAATATATTGCAGCAGGCATATTCATAGTTGCTTCTCTTACCGATGGGGTGGACGGATATATAGCCAGAAAAACCAAACAGGTTACAAAGATGGGCAAGTTTTTGGACCCCATAGCAGATAAGCTATTAGTCACTGCAGCACTTATTGTTCTTCTTCAAAACGGCAAGCTAAACGGTTGGGCTGCAATGTTTATAATAGGCAGGGAGTTTATGGTAACAGGATTGAGATTGGTTGCCGCAGGAGAAGGTGTTGTTATTGCTGCAAGCAACTGGGGTAAAATAAAGACCGCTACCACAATGGTGGCAATAGTTTTGTCATTGTTGGAAAATTTCCCGTTATCAATGATTACGGATTTTCCATTTGATAGCGTTGCAATGTTTATTGCAGTTATAGTGACCATTTATTCGGGTTATGATTATATTGCAAAAAACAGCAAGGTTCTAGATTACGGCAAATGATATTTATTAATATTTTAAGATGTTGGGGAATGGCTAAAATTTTTGGTCATTCCCTTTAATCATGCCATATCTCATTTCTCATATAAATTTTTTATTAATTTTTAAGTTAAATATTGCATATAATCTCATTGTATAATATACTCTTATCATCAGGCATTATTATCAGGTAATAATTATTACTATAAACTAATGCTTTTGAAACATATGTTTTAGAAACAAATGTTATGAAACAACAAATAATTATTAAGCCTAGAGGTGTAGTTAATGAGCAGGTCATCACTGCATAAGAGGGAAAGGCATAAGACTCTTTTAGAGATAATTAAGGAGGATCCTTTTTTAACGGATGAAGAGTTAGCAGAAAAGTTTAGTGTAAGTATACCTACCATAAGGCTCGACAGATTGGAACTTGGAATTCCCGAGCTTCGAGAAAGAGTAAAGAATGTAGCTGAAAAAAGCTATGGAAAACTAAAATCACTGCAGGTAAAGGATTTTTTTGGTGAACTTATAGATATAACATTAGGTAAGTCTGGAATATCCATATTGCAAACTGACGAAAGCATGGCTTTTGAAAAAACCAAAATAATCCGAGGCCATTTCATATATTCAATGGCAGAATCACTTGCAATAGCTGTTATTGATGCACATGTAGCTCTTGTAGGTGTTGCAAATATAAAGTACAAATCACCGGTGTATTCGGGAAATAAACTGGTGGCAAAGGCTGAAGTTAAAAGGCAGAAATCCAACAACTATATAGTATGGGTGAAGATATACGAAAAGCAGGTTGAGGTCTTTAGAGGCAAATTTATATTGGTTTCCCTTGAAAAAGTAGATAAAAAATAGTAAAGTATGATGTGGGATTTTTGGATATTATATGAATAGGGAACTGTTTTGTGATTAAAAAGTTTTAGGGAGTGAAGGTATTGCTTATTTTGGTAGACGCAATGGGCGGAGATAACGCCCCACATGAAATAGTATATGGTTGTATGGATGCTATTAATGAAAATAGCGGTTTTGATATTCTTTTAGTGGGAGACAAGGATAAGATAAACAGCATATTAAAGGAAAAAAACTTCAGTAGCGATAGGCTTGATATTTATCATACAACTGAAGCCATAACCAACGAAGATAGTCCTGTTAAAGCCATAAAAAGGAAAAAAGATTCTTCAATCGTAGTCAGCCTTGAAATGATAAAGGATAGAAAGGCAGATGTTTTCCTATCAGCAGGTAATACCGGAGCATTGATGGCTGGATCAAAAATAATTCTCGGGATGTTGGATGGAGTAGACAGACCGGCCTTGATGAGCTTTTTACCCACAAGCAAGGGATTGGCTGTCATCGTTGATGCCGGTGCAAATACCATGTGCAAGCCGATTAACCTTTTACAGTTTGGTGTAATGGGATCTTTATATATAAGCGAAGTTTTTGGTGTTAAAAATCCAAGAGTTGGTATAGTAAATGTGGGAACTGAAGAAAATAAGGGAAATGATCTTGTTAAAAGTGCATATACATTGCTAAAGCAGGCTAATATCAATTTTATAGGAAATATTGAAGGCCGTCAGGTATTGGACGGAGATGCGGACGTGTTGGTTTGCGACGGCTTTGTTGGAAATGTTCTTATAAAAACATTGGAGGGTGCTGCAGAATATTTGTTTGGTAGTATAAAAGATATATTCAAAAAAAGTATGTTTACAAAAGTTTCTGCTTTAATGGTTAAGAAGGAATTGATGAAATTTAAAAAGCATATGGACTATACGGAATACGGAGGAGTTCCGTTACTCGGGGTTAACGGAAAAGTTATGAAAGCACATGGAAGTTCTAATGCTAAAGCCATTAAGAATGCGGTAATACGTGCAAAAAGCTACGTTAGGAGTAATGTGCTGGAACAGATAAGAGAAGATTTTAAGAATATGGAGGTTGAAGATATTGATTAATGAAAGGTATGGAGTCGGCGTTTTAGGATTGGGAATAAGTATACCTAAAAAGGTAATTACAAATAGTGACCTGGAACAAATGGTTAATACTTCCGATGAGTGGATATTAAAAAGAACAGGCATATCTGAAAGAAAAATTTTAGAGATGGATGAGCCTGCATATAAATTAGGTGCGGAAGCAGCAAAAATGGCAATTGAAGATTCAGGATTGACTCCGGAAGATATCGACCTTATTATAGTTACTACCGAGACACCTGATTATTTAACACCATCAACATCATGTATTATACAAAGTTTCATAGGTGCTTCGAAAGCGGCAGCATTTGATTTGAATGCAGCATGTTCAGGATTTATGTATGGTTTGACTGTAGCCAAACAATTTTTGGAGACCGGTTTTAACGGGTATAAAAATATTCTTGTTATAGGATGTGAAGGGCTTTCAAAAGTTGTAGACTATGAAGACAGAGCATCATGCATTCTCTTTGGAGATGGTGCAGGAGCAATGGTTATTGGAAGAGTTGAAGAAGGCTATGGAATATTGTCATCATATATGGGAGCGGATGGCAGTCTGGGACACAATATCACAATGCCATGCTGTTATATTAATGAAACCGATAAAAGTGTAAGAGAGCATGAAAATAAAAGAGTTTTATGGATGAACGGATCTGAAGTTTTCAAGTTTGCCGTTAGAGTTATGGAGCAGTCGACACGTTGGGTATTGGATGATAAAAACATTTCATTGGATGATGTATCTCTTATAATTCCTCATCAGGCAAATATAAGGATTATCGAAGGAGCAGGAAAGAGGCTCGAAGTTCCAAGTGAAAAAATTTATTCAAACCTTCACAAATATGGAAACACATCCTCCGCATCAATTCCTATTGCACTTTATGAAGCAATTCAAGACGGTTTGGTTAAAAAGGGCGATAACTTGGTATTGGTGGGCTTTGGTGGTGGCCTTACCTGGGGATCGATACTTTTAAGATGGAATAAGGAATAATTTCTTTGATATAAATTATAATTCAATCGATAAATTGTAATTCATTAAATATAGTTCATTAATATAGTTAAATGGAGGTAGCGATGGGTAAACTAGCTTTTATTTTCCCGGGTCAGGGAGCACAAAGTGTTGGTATGGGAAAGGAAATCTGTGATAATTTCAGAGCTTCTTCTGACATTTTTGAAGAAGCATCCGAAAGTCTTGGGTTTGATATTAAAAAAATGATTTTTGAAGGTGACGATGAAACATTAAAAATAACTGAAAACACTCAGCCGACAATACTTACAACAAGTATTGCATGCTTGATGCCATTATTGGAAAACGGTAAAAAGCCGGATGTAGTTGCAGGTTTAAGTCTTGGAGAGTACTCGGCTCATGTAGCTGCTTCAACAATGCTTTTTAAGGATGCTGTAGCACTTGTTAAAAAAAGGGGTAAATATATGCAGGAAGCAGTTCCTTTAGGAGTAGGTACAATGGCTGCAATACTCGGACTTGAGAGTCAGGTTGTTATTGATTGTTGCAAAGAAGCTTCCGAATATGGTATTGTAGAACCGGCCAACTTTAATTGCCCCGGCCAGATTGTTGTAGCAGGAGAGGTTAAGGCTGTCGAAAAAGTAGTTGAGATTGCAAGGGAAAAGGGAGCAAAGCGTTCCATGGTATTGCCCGTTAGTGCTCCGTTTCATTGCAGCATGTTAAAGCCGGCAGGAGATAAATTGGCTGTAGAGCTTGAAAACATCACATTAAGCGAGTTTAAATGTCCTTTGGTTACTAATGTTACCGCAAAATACATAGATGACACTTCGATAGTAAAGGATCTCTTAATAAGACAGGTTTCAAGCCCCGTTCTCTGGGAAGAAAGTGTCAGAACCATGATAAGTGAAGGAGTTGATACATTTGTTGAGATAGGTCCTGGTAAGGCTTTATCGGGATTTGTTAAGAAAATAAGCAAAGAGGTTAGAGTATTTAATGTAGAAGACATGGATTCACTTAAGAAGACTCTTAATGAGATGTAAGGGGGGATGAATACTATGCAGCTAAAAGGGAAAACTGCTCTTGTTACCGGTTCTACCAGAGGCCTAGGGAAGGCAATAGCATTGAAACTGGCTCAAATGGGTGCGAATATCGTTTTAAACGGCAGTTCGGATGCTATTTTTAAGACAGCAGAGGAATTTAAGTCAGCAGGTTATAATATAATTGTTTCAAAGAGTGATGTAAGAAACGAAGAAGAAGTTAAGCAAATGGTCAGTTCAGCAGTTGAAGCTTTTGGAAGCATTGACATTCTTGTTAACAATGCCGGTATCACTAAAGATAAGCCATTAGCTATGATGTCCGTACAGGATTGGGACGATGTTCTGGACGTCAATCTAAAGGGGGCATTCTTATGCATTAAGTATGTTTCTAAGGTTATGATCAAAAAAAGAGCCGGAAAAATTGTGAATATTGCTTCAGTAGCCGGAAGATACGGGAATCCGGGACAGACTAACTATTCTGCATCTAAAGCCGGACTTATAGGAATGACAAAAACAGTTGCAAAGGAGCTGGCATCTCGTAATATTAACTGCAATGCGGTTACGCCAGGGCTCATACAAAGTGATATGACCGATGTATTACCCGAAGAAGTCAAAAACAACTACTTAAAAAATATTCCTCTCGGAAGGTTTGGGACACCTGAAGATGTGGCTAATGTTGTAGCTTTTCTGGCTTCTGAAGATTCAAATTATATAACTGGTCAAGTAATAGATATTGACGGCGGGCTGGTAATGTAATAATATCTTAATGTGAAAGTTTTACCAACATATTCACAGCAGATGTTAAATATTAACCCCCTGTGGAAGGAGGTGAATGAATAGTGTTTGAAAAAGTAAAAAAAATAATTGTAGAGCAATTGGGTGTAGAAGAAGATGATATAACAATGGAGTCATCATTTATTGACGATTTGGGTGCGGATTCACTTGATATAGTTGAGCTTATTATGGCGCTTGAAGAAGAATTCGATATAGAAATTCCTGACAGCGAGGCAGAAAAGATTGCAACGGTTGGTGACGCTGTAGAATTCATTAAAAATAACTCTTAAAAAAAGTCCCCTATAAAAGGGGCTTTTTTTACTAAATAGGATAAAAATTTGAAACTATGACTAAAGTTGACATTTGTTAGTAAATGGGAACTTTATTGAAATATATTTTATTAAAAGCAGAGAAGTTTTATTATGAGATTTTGAGTGCAAACATATAAGGAGGTTATCATATGAAGAAAAGAGTAGTTGTTACCGGATTAGGCGTTATTTCATCATTAGGTTTCAATGTTGATAAGTTCTGGAATTCAATTAAAGAGGGTAAGTGTGGTATAAGCACAATTGAACGTTTTGACATATCAAATTTCAGCACAAAAGTTGCTGCTGAGATTAAGGATTTTGATCCAACACAATTTTTGGATAAAAAAGAAGCTAAGAGAATGGATAGATATACCCAATATGCAATGGCTGCTACAAAGGAAGCTGTTGAAATGAGCGGTCTGGATCTGGAAAAGATAGATCACAACAGATTTGGCTGTATAGTAGGTTCAGGTATTGGCGGAATAGAGACTCTTGAAAATCAGCATGAAACGCTTATGAATAAGGGACCGGGAAGGGTAAGCCCATTCTTTATTCCAATGATGATTGCAAATATGGCTTCAGGACGTATTGCAATACAATATGGTGCGAAGGGATTTAATGAGACTGTTATAACAGCTTGTGCTACATCTACCAATGCTATTGGGGATGCATTCAAAGTAATACAGCGTGGAGATGCGGACATTATGATTACAGGAGGTTCCGAAGCTGCCATTACTCCATTGTCAATTGCAGGTTTTTGCTCAATGAAAGCAATGTCAACAACTGAGGATCCTTTAGATGCCTGCAAGCCATTTGATGCCGACAGAAACGGTTTCGTAATGGGCGAAGGTGCAGGAATACTTATACTGGAAGAGTATGAGCATGCTGTAAAGAGAGGTGCAAACATAATTGCAGAGATTATTGGATATGCTTGTACAAATGATGCTTATGACATAGTTGCACCTGCTCCTGAAGGAGAAGGAGGAGCAAGATGTATGAGTCTTGCCGTTAAGGATGCAGGTATTAAACCTGAAGATGTGGATTATATAAATGCACATGGTACATCAACAGAGTATAATGATAAATTTGAAACTGCTGCAATTAAAACAGTTTTCGGAGCTCATGCCAAAAAGCTTGCTGTAAGCTCTACAAAGTCAATGACAGGTCACCTTTTGGGTGCAGCAGGTGCAATTGAAGCGATAATTACTGTTTTGGCTTTAAAGGATGGATTTTTGCCGCCAACAATAAATTATAAAAATCCTGACCCTGAGTGTGATCTTGATTATATTCCAAATGTTGGACGCAAGGTTGATATTGAGTATGCTATATCCAATTCATTAGGTTTTGGGGGACACAATGCTTCCATAACATTAAAGAAGTATAAACCTGAATAGTCTATTATCTCAGGTAAATCTATAAAACTGAATAAATTTATTAAACTAAATAAATTTATAAAACCTGAATAAATCATTAAAAATAAATATAATGTATAAAGTAGGGGACGTAATTACGTCCTCTATTGGTATTTTAGGAATGTTAAAAGATTTTTTTTTGATTCCTTATATCAAGGAAATTTGGAGGCTTTATGATTAATTATGATATGCTTTTGGAAAACATCAATGAATTTGAGCAAAAAATAAACTACAATTTTAAAAATAAAAAAAATATTATTCTCGCACTGACTCATAGCTCTTATGCCAACGAGAACAGGAATGATAAGCTTCAAAGCAACGAAAGGCTGGAATTTCTTGGCGATGCAGTGTTAAACATCATTATAAGTGAAACCATATACAACAACTATTCCAATTTATCGGAAGGACAGTTAACCAAAGTGAGGGCTAATATAGTGTGTGAACAGTCTTTGGTTAAATGCTCCAACAACATAGAGATAGGCAAATTTCTTTTATTGGGAAAGGGTGAGGATTTAAGCGGAGGCAGGACAAGAACCTCCATTTTGTCCGATGCTTTTGAAGCGGTTATTGGTGCCATTTATTTAGATGGAGGGATGAAAAACGCAAAGAAATTTATCCATCAACATATGGACCATTTGATTAAAGACTCGGTTTCAGGCGTTATTTTTCTTGATTATAAAACTCAGTTCCAGGAGATAGTACAAAAGGATGGAGAAAAGAAAATAACATACGAAATAATAGAAGAAAACGGACCTGACCATGACAAGGAGTTTGTTGTGCAAGTAAAAGTTATGGATAGAGTTGTGGGAAAAGGTAGGGGAAAGAGCAAAAAAGAAGCCGAGCAAGCTGCAGCAAAGGCAGCTATGGAAACAATAAACATAAAATAAGGTGATAAAGTGAGCAAGAAGCATATTGTTATACCTGTCTTTATTCCTCATAAGGGCTGCCCCTTTGATTGTATTTACTGCAATCAGAAAGTAATCAGCGGACAGACGGAGGAAATGACAGTTGAAAAGATGGATGAAATTATTTGCTCACATCTTTCTACTGCTCGAGAAGACAGCTATATTGAAATAGGATTTTTTGGCGGAAGTTTTACAGGCATTGAAGTGGAAAAGCAGATAATGTTTTTGGAGTCGGCAAATAAATATATATTACAGAGTAAAATAAAAGGAATACGACTGTCTACAAGACCTGATTATATCGATTCTGAAATTCTTCACAGATTAAAAGAATATAATGTTAATATAATTGAGCTTGGAGTGCAAAGCCTTGATGAAGATGTTCTCAGAAAAAGCGGGCGAGGGCATGGTACTGAGGAGGTATATAAGGCTTGCAGTCTTATTAAGGAGAATGGCATAGGTTTGGGGATTCAAACCATGATAGGACTTCCGGGCTCAAATTTTGACAAGGATTTGGATACAGCCCAAAAGGTTGTAGAGATAAAGCCTCAAATTGTAAGGATTTATCCGACACTGGTAGTAAGAAATACATATCTTGAGAAGATGTATTGTGATGGAAGTTATACTCCGTTAGATTTGGAGGAAGCTGTAAATTTATCTGCAAAACTATTGGAGCTCTACAATAAAAACGGTATAAAGGTTATAAGAATAGGCTTACAGCCAACAGACAACATTAATGACAATTTTGATGTTGTTGGAGGGCCATTTCACCCCTCCTTCAGGCAGTTGGTTGAATCCAGATTATGGCTTTATCGTATAGAAAATTATATAAAAGAGTATTCATTATTTAAAGAACATGATATAATTATTTATGCAGACAGTAAAAATTTATGTGACATTATTGGACAAAGGAGGGGAAATATCGAATATTTAAAAAACAAATACCAATTTAGAAAGATATCAATAAAGTCTATCGAGGATCACAAGGATGAATTTTTTATAAGGGGGTTGTAAATAAGTAAATATTTGATGAATTTCAAGAAAAATTGCAGTAATTAAAAAACTAGTGTATAATTTGTAGTATATAACACTTAAATAACAATATATATAGAATATTTGATTATTTGTAGGGGGAGAAGTGTATGGAGGTTCTAAAAGTATCGGCTAATTCACAGCCTAAATCTGTAGCGGGAGCTTTGGCAGCAGCATTGAGAGATCGTAATTGTGCGGAAATTCAAGCCGTTGGAGCTGGTGCAGTAAATCAGGCAGTTAAGGCTATTGCCATTACAAGAGGTTTTGTGGCACCTAATGGGATTGATCTTGTAGCTGTACCTGCATTCTCAGAAGTCAGTATTGACGGAGAGGAAAGAACAGCTATAAAGTTCTTGATACAGCCTAGGTAAATAAAAAAATGACGGCCTGTTCATCAGTATCTAAGGTGGACAGGTTTTTATTATCTCTATTTGTGGTATATTCACTGAAAAATAAAGGTATTGAGTGCAATGAGGCATATTAGGCAGATAAATTCAAGTATAAACCTATAAACATCCTTGACATAATAGAGGATAATATAGTAAATTACAATCAAATGAAGAAATATGGAGTGATAATTAAAATGGAAGATATTCCGGATGATATACGAAGTAGTAAGGCACTATTTCAGGCATTTATAGAAATTAGAAATCGGTTAATGAGTTTTAACAAAAGGCTTTAAATCCAAGGAAAAATTGGATTGTTATGCCTTTTTTTATGTTTAGGAAATTATGGTATGGTATACTACAGTTTCTTATGACAACCATCAAGGCAAACAAAATCGAAGTTGTTTTGTTATGCACTTAAATTATTAACATGGAGGATGAAAAATTTGTTTCCCGAGATTCTATTATTTGTTGTACTGATAGTGTTATGTGCATTTTTTAATTTGTCTGAATCTGCTTTGATTTCATTAAACGACAGTAAAGTAAAGTCCATGCCTGAAGATCAAAATGGGAAGAAAAGCCTTTTGAAAAAAATGTTGGAGGAGCCGAGCCGATTTCTTGCTACAATTCAAATTGGAGTAGCCCTTTCATATTTCCTTATAAGTGCATTTGTTGCAGAATATTGTGCAGAAAAGCTTGTTGAAATTATTAAGAACACAAATATTACTGTACCGGATGTATGGCTTAAAAATATATCACTAATAATAATTTCAATATTGCTTTTATATTTTACGCTTGTTTTGGGTGAAATGGTTCCCAAAAAACTTGCTGTAAAAAAATCGGATGTTATATCAAGGTTTGTTGCAGGACCGCTTTACTTTTTTTCCATATTATCATATCCGTTTATCAAAATATTGACAATGACAACAGGCTTTTTAGTAAGACTGTTTGGCGTTGATCCTAATGAAGATGATGAAAAGGTGACAGAAGAGGAAATCCGCCTGATGGTGGATGTAGGAGAAGAAAAGGGGACTATTGATGAAACTGAAAAAGAAATGATCAATAATATATTTGATTTTAATAATAAAGTTGTATCGGAAATTATGACTCACAGAACAGAAATTGAAGCACTTCCTGTCGATGCAACCCTAAGCGAGGTAACTGCCTTTATAAATTCTGAAAAGTATTCCAGGATACCTGTTTATGAGGATAATATAGATAATATTATTGGTGTGATGCATGCTAAATATATTATACAGTATTTAGCTGAAGAAGGTGACAAAAAGAATTTTAATTTGAGAGATATAATAAGACGTCCATATTTTGTTCCTGCTTCAAAAAAGACAGATGAGCTTTTGAAGGAGCTTCAGAAGAACAAGACACATATGGCAATAATTATTGACGAGTATGGAGGTACGGCTGGGATTGTTACATTGGAAGACTTGATTGAAGAAATTGTGGGAAATATTTTTGATGAAGATGATGTAGAAGAGAAGGAAATGGAAAAAATAGATGATAATACATACCTTATTAATGGTGCGGTCAGCTTGGACGAGGTACAAGAAGCATTGGGTGTAGAGCTTCCTGTTGACGATTATGAAACATTGAGCGGATTTGTTATAGGTCAGATGGGAAGGATTCCTGAGAAGGGTGATACCTCAACTATAGAGTTTAATGATTTAATGCTCAAGGTGGAAGAGGTTGATGAAAAGAAGGTTTCAAAAATAAGGGTATGTAAAATTGTAAGTTGTGAACCATAGAAGTTTTACAGTTGATGACTTTGGAGGAAAAAACATTAAATGATAATAATAATAGTTAACATTATATTGGTATTATTTTTTGTACTTATGAATGCTTTTTTCGTGTGTGCCGAATTTGCATTGGTGAAAGTTAGAAAATCACGTCTGGAAGTGTTGATTTCAAGTGGAAGTGTACCTGCAAAATTTGCTCATAAAGTAGTTAGTGATCTTAATTCATATTTATCTGCATGTCAGTTGGGGATTACATTGGCATCGTTGGCTCTCGGTTGGATAGGCGAACCTACCGTATCTAAAATGATAAGCCCATTGTTGCATCGAATTGGATTATCTGAAAATACCATTCATTCAATTTCCATTTTTATCGGGTTTTTCATAATTACTGCTTTGCATATTGTATTAGGTGAGCTTGTACCAAAATCACTGGCTATCATAAATTCGGAAAAGTTTTCAATTGCTACGGGTCTGCCACTTTTTATTTTCTACAGAGCCACTTACCCCATAATGTGGTTGTTCAACCATACTACAAACTTTGTATTAAAGCTCATGGGATATTCTATGGTTGATGAACATGAAGTCGCACATACCGATGATGAAATCAAAATACTTGTAGAAGAAAGCTATAAGCATGGATTGATAGATAAAACAGAATATACCTATGTTGATAATATATTTGATTTTACAGAAAAGCATGTTAAAGATATTATGATACCCCGTATGGATATGGTTTGTGTTTATAAAGAGGATTCATTTGAAACTATTTTAAAGATGGCAATGGAGGAAAAATACACCAGATATCCTGTATGTGAAGGGGATAAGGATAATGTTGTAGGTTTTATTCATATACGAGACCTGTACGAGCAAAAAATTCGCAATAATATTAAAAATATAGACGGCTTTATAAGAGATATTATATCGGTTCCTGAGAGTATACCCATAAGTGAAATGCTTAAGAGGTTTAAAAAGGAAAAGAAAAATATAGCCGTTGTCATAGACGAGTATGGCGGAACAGCAGGTATGGTAACTATCGAAGATGTTCTCGAAGAAATTGTTGGGGATTTGAATGATGAATACGATGAAGAGGAAGAAAATGAAATAGAAATAATCGATGAAAATTCATTTAGTGCAAAGGGTATTGTGGATTTGGATAAAGTAGCGGATATGATTGGAATTGAGCTTCCTGTTGATGAATATGATACATTAAGCGGATTTTTAATAGGACAGCTTGGCAGAATACCTTCTGAAAATGAAAAACCTGTTATTGAATATGAGGATTTTGTGTTCAAAGTTGAAAAAGTAGAGGATAAAAGGGTTATTCTGGTCAAAATATACAAGGTTGAAAATGCACTAAAGCAAGAATAAAGTAATATGGAAAAAATACACTGAACTTAGGCTTTGGTGTATTTTTTTCGATTAAAGATACAATCAGTTTTTATTTGACGGAAATAAATAAATTTATCTTAATACACAAAGGAGGCATGACAATGATTGAGTTGCCGGAGGCTATGACAATTGCACGGCAGATTAATGAAACACTTGTAGGTAAGAAAATTGCATAGGCAAAGGTTCCATGGTGGAAATTCAGGTGGAAGATTCAATAATACTTCTGCATGAAGGTATAATCATGAGATATCATTCCGAAAATGAAAAAAGGCCTCAAAAGCATCAGCTTTTAATTGAGTTTGAAGACAATACTGCCGTTAGCGTAACTGTTCAGATGTATGCAGGAATAGGATGCTTTAAAGAAGGTGAGCTAGATAATAAGTATTATAAGATAGCTAATGAAAAGCCGTCACCTCTGTCTGACAAATTTGACAGGGATTATTATGATGGGATGATTTCAGTACCGGAAATACAGAAGCTCAGCACCAAAGCGTTTCTTGCCACTGAGCAAAGAATTCCCGGGCTTGGAAACGGTGTATTACAGGATATACTTTATAATGCTAGAGTCCATCCAAAGAAAAAAATAAGAGACCTTTCACAGCAAGAAAAGGATAATATTTTCCAATCAATAAAATCAACGCTTTCCGAAATGACTCTCAAAGGCGGAAGGGATACTGAAAAAGATTTGTTTGGCTGTTTTGGAGGATACGTAACAAAGCTCAGTAAGAATACATGCGGAAGCGCATGTGAGATTTGTGGCGGTACCATAGTAAAAGAAAGCTATATGGGCGGCAGCATTTATTACTGCACTGGATGTCAGGTGATCTGACGGAATGTGCAAATAAGTGATATCTTGTAGATTAAGGAATAATGGTGTATAGTGTATACAGAAGAATTTAAACATAAAGGAGATAGTTTTAATGAACATTATTTCACAATTAATTGACTTCGTGCTACATATTGATGAGCATCTTGCCGTTATTTTTCAAGATTACGGGTCTTGGGCATTCATGATTCTATTTTTAATTATATTTTGTGAGACAGGTCTAGTAGTTACACCGTTTTTACCGGGAGATTCATTAATTTTTGCTTTGGGTGCTCTTCATGAAAGTGTTGATATTAAGCTTGCATTTATAATTTTAGCAATGGCTGCCATAGGTGGAGATGCTACCAACTACTTTATCGGAAAGTTTATCGGGCAAAAGATTATTGAATATAAAAAAATACGTTTGGTAAAGCAGGAACACATTGATAAAACACATGCCTTCTTTGACAAACATGGTGGTAAGGCAATCGTATTATCTAGGTTTTTCCCAATTATTCGTACATTTGCACCTTTTGTGGCCGGTATTGGAAAAATGAAATATTTACATTTTTTTGTGTATAATGTTGTTGGAGGTATTACATGGATTACCTTATTTTTGACATTTGGATATTTCTTCGGTAACATTCCGGCTGTTAAGGATAATTTTACATTTGTAGTTGTTGCAATCGTGCTTATATCTGCTGTACCGGCTTTAGTTACATTTATTAAAAGCAAAAGAAGTAAAGTAAGTACTAAAGCAAATTAAAGGATTTGGATTAAAAAATTAAGAATTTACAACATTGTTACATCTTGTTTACCATATTGTCAATCGCTTCTTCTATAATGAGTATATAAAGTATACTGCTATATGAAGAGAGGATTAACAATTATGAAAAAAATTGGCTGTTTATTTGGCATATTAATTTTATTGTTTATTTCTGCCTGCAGCAGTACTCAGGAGAAGAAAGTAAGTCCTACCGGTACGGTACAGAGTAAAATCCAGTCAACAGAAAAAAATGTTATTAGAATTTTAGGGGACAAAGACGAAAGATTTACGGATATTGACACATCACAGCTGCCGGAAGGTGCCATTCCTTTAACAAAATCTCCGGATAATATGACGATTTTTTATATGGAACGGACGGACAGAGCAGGAAAGACTGCTGACAAAACATCGGTGATAAAAGCATTAAAGGGCGATACCCACCAGAATGTGAATCTTATCGGATTAAATGTTTCTACCGGTGACAAAAGCGTCATTTCGGAAGGCATACCGTTTATATCGTACTGCAAATGGAACGGTAACGGCAATATGATTGCTTTCTGCGGAGGTGAAAGGCTTACGGTATATGATATTCAGAAAAACAAGCTTCTTTTGGAGGACGATCTATTAAATGACAGTGTTGCTTACTTCGGTTGGTCTCCCGATGGCAATTCAATATATACCGAGCATTCAAATCTTATAAATGGCACCATCTATGATTTTATAAACAGCAAAACCCTTCATGCTTATGAAACAGACATTAGCCTTTATTATAAAGGAACTTTTGACGACAATAAATATTTTGCGACGGAAAACCTGGAAGTAGACCATGAAAAACTGAAAAAAAGCGGTGGAGGTATAGATGAATATAGAACAGTTATAACCGACAGTTCCGGAAATGTTTTAAAATCACTGCCTTATGGAAGATTTCGTGATTACTATAAGAATGCAGTTTTACAAATAGAAGAGTCGGGCTTTGGTCTGCAGTACTTTGATAATTTAGAAAATCCCCAGTTGAAGAAAATTACAAATGAATATGTTTATGATGTAAAATTTACTGCAGGTGGATACTTTATATATACTGTCAAGTCGGATGAGGTTGAGAAAAATATTTTCATGCTTTGTATATGCGATGAAAAAGGCAATGAAAAGGCTAAAGTGCCTGTGTCAGGCCCATATATATACTTATCATCCGATGGTACAACTGTATATACAAGCGGACCATTAAATGAAGTAATTGATTTGGAGTATGCTTTAAATAATACCGAGTCACTTAAAATCAAGCAAAATGAAAAAATCGCTGAAATCTACAATGCTTCAAATGATGAGGAAAAGCTCCTAAAAACATTGCGAGGGGCTATGGATATTTATTTAAAATTTAGAATAGCAAATATAAAGGATTATGACGGAGCGGCAAAATATTTTATGGATTCTGAGAACACTTATGAGATGGGATACTTTGATGTTACTACAATGCTCAATGAAAGGAAAAGCTATTTTACAGAATCAAATTATTATATGATGGATTTATTTATTAGCAAAATGTCTAAAAAAGGTGACAGAGCATCTGTTGTTGTAAACGGTATTTGCAGAAATTCGGACGGAGCCGCTTCCGGAGTCGGAAGTGCACTTGAACTTATTAATAAGGACGGTTCATGGTATGTTGCCGGATTTAGTACATTTCCCGATTCTAAAAAATTAAAGGATTTGAAAGCAAGGGTAGATAAGATTGTTAATGATATGAAGGACGGAAGATTATTTGAAGGTAAGTTTTCGGGAATGGATATTAAGATTGGCCAAATACAATTCTGGCAAATGAGTGATCCGACTCTTTCTACCGATATTGAACAATCAAATTACTGCAAAGTATACTTGAAAGTACTTGAAGGCGGTAAAGAGGTGATGTACAAAATGGTACTTTCAAAAGAAAAGGCTTGGGCACCTTATCCTCCGGTAAGCGACATGCTAAGCTCGCTGTAAAAGGCTTATTCGTTAATAGTATATATAATTGTAAGTGGGTACGGATATTAATTATTAATGTTCGTACCTTTTTAATTTCAGGAAAATAAGCAATAAATTTACATGGTAATGGTAAAATTTTTTAAGAAAATTTGCAAAATACGTATAAAAAATTAAGATTGTATTTTATTATTATATTGAGAAGGCACATTACTCATAAAAAATTATATGTTGACTTAAACATGTTTTAAATTTATCAGTAGATATGTAAAAATGTAACTATTTCTTCTATATGCTTATTTGTTTTTAAATATAAATTCCTAAATAAGACAGTGCTTTCATTTTTATTATTAAGGGGAGATAATATGAAAAGAGGATTATCACTATTTTTAACTGCTGTGATTATATTAACGGCAGTCAATTCAAGCGTTGGTGTTAATACTGTCGCAGATTCTTCACAAGTACTGTTTATCAATGAAATAATGGCTTCAAATGCTACCGTTATAAGGGACGGAGATGTGGATGATCCCAAAAACGGTGCTAAGGGCGGTTCTTATTCAGACTGGATTGAGATTTACAACAGCAGCTCGCAACCCATTGATATCACAGGCTATACCATATCCGATGACGGAGCTACTTGGACTTTTCCGCAAGGTATTGTTCCTGCAAAGGGTTATTTGCTTATATGGGCTTCAGACAAAGATAAAGTAGCTAAGGATGGACAGCTTCATACCAATTTTAAAATCAGTGCAAGCGGCGAGACTATCACATTAAAGTCGCCTGATGGAACGATTGTTGACAGTGTTACGACAGAAAGTGTTTTGGATGACCAGTCATATCAACGAAAGACTGACGGTGCTTTTGAAATTGTTATATCGGCCAAGCCAACACCAGGATCGGCAAATGTTTACGTTGAACCGGAAGCAGATGTTGGAGAACCCATATTTTCACATAAGGGAGGGTTCTATACACAGGCTATAGACCTACAGCTGACTACCACAGAAACAGATGCGAAAATATATTATACAAAAGACGGATCCGACCCTGAACCTGGTGCGGAGGGAACATTTGAATATACCGAAAGCATTAACATTAAAAGCAGGGCAGGAGAAGCAAATGTACTTTCAATGATAAAGAACATTTCCGGTGACATAGGCACTCCATTTATTGCACCTACGGGAGAGGTATTTAAATGCACAATTATTAAAGCGGCTGCAGTAAAACCGGACGGCAAAAAGAGCAAGGTAATAACACATTCATATTTTGTTGATCCCGATATAAAAAGCAGATATGATCTTCCTGTTATTTCATTGGTAACGGATTATGATAATTTATTTGACAATGAAAAGGGAATTTATGTTAATGGTAATTTTATGATGAGCGGAAAGGAATGGGAACGTCCCATACATGTTGAGTTTTTTGAAAAGGACGGAACATTAGGATTTTCTCATGACAGCGGTGTAAGGATTCATGGAGGCTGGTCAAGAAAATATCCGCAGAAAACATTCAGGCTATATGCCGGTGGTTATGGCGATACAAACAGCTTCGATTATGAAATATTTCCGGGTCTTACGAAGGAAGCTAACGGAAAGAAGCTTGACAGCTTTAAAACTATACTTTTAAGAAATGCAGGAAATGACTGGTCCAGTGCCATGATGAGGGACGAGGTAATGCATAAAGTTGTTTCCTATCTCGATGTTGAGACGATGGCATACAGGCCGTCAGTTGTGTTCTTGAACGGAGAATTCTGGGGCATTTACAATATACGTGAAAGATATGATAAGAATTATCTTGCGTCTCATTTCAAATTGGATGATGATAAGGTGGCTATATTGGAATCTATTTCAGGTAATGTTGAGAAGTATGATGTAAAGGAAGGTACGCAGGAAGATGCCGATGCATTCATAAATGATATAACAAATTATCTCAAATCCAATTCTATCACCGATAAGGATACGTATGAGTATATCAAAACCAAAATGGATGTAAGCAATTTTATAGACTATAATATAACAGAAATTTTCTTTGGAAATACGGATTGGCCCGCTAATAATGTAAGCCTGTGGAAATATAAAACGGATGACGGTGAGTACCACACTGAAGCACCTTTAGGACAAGATGGAAGGTGGAGATGGTTTGTAAAGGATCTGGATTTCGGTTTAGGGCTATACAACGCAAGTGTCAGCCATAACACACTGAATTATGCCACTTCAGAGTTTGCTGAAAGAGGAACGAACAATTATCCATGGGCGGTATTTCTGCTTAAAACACTACTTCAAAACTCAGAATTCAGAAATGAATTTATAAATAGATTTGCAGACCACATGAATACCACATTTGATCCTAATAGAGTAAATGCAATAGTTGATGAGGCAAAAGCCGCTATTGAAACAGCTATGCCTGAGCACAGCAATCGCTGGAATGTAATTAAAATGACTACAACAAGACCTTTCGAAACTACATGGAGCAAAAATGTTGAAGCGATAAAGACTTATGCTTCCAACAGGCCTACATATGTTAAGCAGCATATAGTAAATAAATTTAAGGATTATGGTGTGACAGGAACAGCTTCAATAAAGCTAAACTCTGTGGCACAACAGGGATATATCAGGATAAATTCATTGGATATAAAGTCGGATACACCCAGTGTAACTAATCCTGAAGCATGGACAGGCACATATTTTAAAGGTGTTCCGGTTACCATCAAGGCAGTACCAAAGGAAGGCTATATATTCGATCACTGGGAAGGTGCAACCGATGTGGATGCTGCATCAGACACAATTACTGTAACGCCTTCGGAAAACATTGAACTTACTGCAGTGTTCAAGGTTGATGATGGTAATGCAACACCTGTACCGACATCATATAAAGTTTCCGGTTATGTGGATACCGAAATAGACTCGGATGTAAATTTAAAGTCGGGATTTGTAGTAGAAATTCCAGGCAGCAGCATATCTGCAACAACAGATGCAAACGGATACTTCGAGCTAAAGAATGTTCCTAAAAACTCAGATTTAAGCATAAGGATAAGTAAAAGAGGATTTCTTACAAGAGTGGTGGCAAATATTAATTTAACAAAAGACGTACAGATTTCTACAAGTAAAGATCCTTTGGTTATGTGGGCCGGTGACATACCTGTAAATGGCGTTGCCGATAACAGCATAAACATGAACGATGTTATTCAAATAGCAAAATCATTTAATACAGTATCCGGTGATCCGGACTACAACATTGATGCGGATTTGAATAAGGATAATGCAATAAATATTAAGGATGTTATAATTATTGCAAAACATTTTAATGAATCGGGATATTAAGGGGTTATGGTTTACAAGTGCTCAATTACGGAGCTTGTAAACCATTTTTTAGGTATTGGCTGAATACTAATATTCAAAGTAGGTATTCAAAAAGTATTATGAATATACAAAACTAATGGTTGGAATTTTCTTTATAGGCTTGAATTTAATGGAAGTAAAGAATGTCCAGCTATTCTGATATGTTAGATAAAGTGTTCTTAGGTCCCAATATGTTTCAAGCATCCAATCGCACAACACGCTCAGTTCTTGAAACGATGACGCCTAGAGCTGCTATTGCACATGAAGCAGGACATTTGATTACAACGAGGAATGGTACTGCTTTCGCACCCCAAACATTATATGATGAAGTGTTGGCAAGTTTAACTGGTCGCAAATTACCTGGACTAAATAATACTGAAAAATATCAACTTTTACGTGATGCAGCAGAGAGAGCAAAAATCGAAGGCCAAAGACTAAGAGATATCATCCCAGAATTAGGAGGCAAATGATATGAATAATGAAATCAAGCCTAAAGTAGAAACCTATGAAGCAGCATTCGGCGAGTTTATGAGAAATGAAAAAGTAGTAAGTGTACGTTGTGAAAGGTGTAACGAAATAATTGAAATATCGCAGGTAGGTTATAAGGGTTTAGGCTATATTATGAAGTGCAAATGTGGATTATATAATGACAATTTAAGAGGACTATGACTATCAATAAAATTCAACTGTGGGCATGTAGCAAAAGCGGTAAATTTACCCCTATAAAAATTGGTACGGTTAGCAGAACAAAAACCTACTTTTGAATACTCAAAATACCAGTTTAGAACCATTTGAAAGGCATTATTTAGTTAATATACTACATAATGCCTTTTCTCATCTTTGATACTGTATAAATATAACTAATTCTACTAAATAAGTAAACCAGTGCGTACACCAGCCCCGGGTATCCTTTTTCCTAAAAAAATAACTGATTAATAAAGTTTAATATAGATATCTTTATCAAAATTAGGAAAATAATCTTTAACAGATAAAGTTTTATATGGTGAATTGTCAGGTGGTGATTTTCCACCCCAGTAAACCTCACATGGGGTAAGTCCACCCAATGATTTATGTGGTGGAATATAGTTATGAATATTAGACTCCTGAATAATTAATGTTTTTGCATCCTCTCCCTGATGATTTAACAAAAACAATCTAAAATCTAAAAATCTTCTTTCAATTTTCGAATTAAATTTGGGGTATTCTGGATAACTTTTAATATGAGATATACCCAGTTCTTTTAAAGTATTGGTGAAGGTCTTTTTAAATTTTAAATTGTGGTCCTCGGTCAGATTTAAAACAAAGCGGCTTTTTGCCCCACCTTTCAAACGCATCATTAATAACTTCCAACGCATTAGCAGTTGTAGCTCTTTTTAAAATTGCAGTTGCAATATCGAAGCTACTAAAATCATCAATAATTTTAAACAGATAATGTTTTTCCCCATCTATATAAAATTCTGCAAAATCAGCACACCAGGCAGAATCTTCATTTAAAAAAGTATAAAGTTTTGAGTTTTGCTTGAGCTTATGATGTATTATATATTTTGCAGTACCTCTTCTCAAAACTCTTGCCTCATCCCTTGGAACCTTAATGACTTTTTCCTCAGGTGTATACTTCCAGCCATTTTCTTTTACATTAAAAAAACTTACATAAACTTCAATATATATCCCGTTCATGGTAATCCTGATACAGACAATACTACTGGAATACTTTTTTAAGAGCTTTCATAAAAAGAAATAAAAAAAATCTCTTTTCTTCAAAGATACTGCAAAGACACTAACGAACCGACTTTAAAGCAACATTCGTCCTATGTGAAAGATTGTTCACAAATCTTTCACATCGGAATATCCGGATCTTGAGAAAAAGTATTTTGTAAAAACACAATACAAATACAATTATTCGGGTATGCTTTTAAAGAAGTGGGTCAAGATGGGTTATTCGGATGATATAACAATAGAAGAAACCGATCCTGCGGTTCTTGATGATGAATACGACTTGGCCGGCAATCTTATCAAGCATACTGATGGTAATGGAAATGTTGTTGAATATAAGTATAACAATTTACAGAAGATAATGTCCATCACATATCCGATTGATGATTCAATGAAGACTGTTGAAAACAGCGAAAAT
>DAOOVO010000057.1:0-25738 GCA_035370245.1 Pseudobacteroides sp. | reverse complement strand
CAAAGATCGATATTACCTGTTTTTAACAGGAGTTATTGCAGTGGAATCAAATATACAAAGGAATCAACTAGGTATTTGGAAAAGCAGTACATAGAATTATTTAAATCATTGTGTAATTTATCAGGTCAAACTCTTGATATTGATAGGCTCAGAGAGTGCTTAAAGAAATCAAATACTGCAGCTCACTATTTAAAGAAAGCAAATGATTTAAGGAAAGGTTCACCTTCACTACTTTATGGTGGACAAATGTTAAAGTTTATAAATGTAATGACTTTACTTGGAGATGATAAGGCAATTGAAATTGCAAAGGAGTATTACGATTTTTGTATACAAAGGAAAGAAAGTGAAGAATATCCTTGTAACCAGAAATATAGAATATTGTGGTGCAACTTAGGTCCGGTATATGATAACTACTTCTATGAATATATGGAAATGGAACTTGGAGCAATCATTGCTTTTGAAGAAATAAATACTATATCTTGGGTGCAAATGAATGAGCAAAATCCATTCCTAAGTTTAGCAGAGAAAACACATGAAGTTCATTTTGTTGGTGATGTTCAAAAAAGAATACAGTATTTAATAAATTTAGTACATGACTATAAAATTGATGGGGTTGTATTTTTCTCGCATATGAATTGTAGAATGTTTAATCCAAAATTTCAGTTAATTAAACAAGCTCTTAAAAAAGAGGGAATTCCAATTGTTGAGCTGTCAGGTGATTGCTTTGACAAAAGAAACTATAGCCGGGCACAATTGACAACTAGGCTAGAAGCTTTTATTGAGATGCTTAGTTAATTGAATTAATTACTAATTATAAACTATATATTTAAAACTTTTAATAGTGAAAGGGGTCATAAAAATGTATAACAGTTTAGTTGAGTTATTAGAATCAAGAGTTTCAGAAAGCAAAGGAATTGTATTTATTAAAGAAGAAGGCAATGAGAAATACATTACATATGGTGAATTATACAAGAAGGCAAGCTATATTTTATATGAACTTCAGAATTTTGGTATAAAATGTGGAGATCAAGTAATTCTACAGATCGATGATGATGAAGAATTTTTATATTCTCTCTGGGCCTGTATTTTAGGTGGAATAATTCCTTTACCAATAACAGTTGGAAATACTGATGAGCATAAGATGAGAATATTCCGAATCTGGCAAAAACTTGACAGGCCTTTCTTAATAACTACAGATGAGATTTTTAGTATGTTTGAGAGGTTTAGCAATAGTGACGAACATAAGAATATGATTTCATTAATTAAAAAGGATACCTTATTTTTTAATAATTTTAGTAATGCAACTATGGATGGTAAAATACATTACCCAAAAGCTGATGAAACAGCTATGATTATGTTTTCTTCTGGTTCAACAGGAGATCCTAAAGGTGTTATTATTACTCATAACATTATCATTGCTGGGGAAGAAGTTTTAATTAATAGATATAATATTAATTCAAATGATGTAACACTACATTGGATGCCATTAACTCACATGGTTGGCATATCATTTTCGCATATTTTTCCTTTGTTGGCAAATATAAATCAGTACTTAATGTCAAAAAGCCTATTTATACAAAACCCAAATTTATGGATGACAAAAGTAAATCAACATAGAGCTACAGTGTTAATGGTGCCAACCTTTGGAATGAAACATTTCTTGAATTGTTTTAAGCCAGAAATGGCAGTGAATTGGGATTTGTCTCACTTGAAGATTGTATCCAGTGCAGGCGAGGCAATATCAAAAGATGTTTCTGAGAAGTTTAGTGATACTCTTGCCAAGTACGGAATGAATAAAAACGCAATGTGCCCTATTTATGGTATTACAGAAACACAGGTTGTAGCTTGTGGTGAACTAAATCATGGATTGACCTCACTTAATTTAATGAGAAAATTCCTTTCAATTGGTTCAAAAGTAGTTGAGACGGATGATGTCAATGAAGGCATCCCATTTGTTAACCTTGGGACTCCTCCATGTGGGTGCTCCGTCAGAATTTGTAATGATGAGGATATCTGTGTTAATGAAAATGTGATAGGGCATATTCAAGTTATTGCTTCTACTGTAACGCCCGGTTATTATAATGATGAAATAGAAACAAATAAGGTGTTTACAAAGGATGGGTGGTTCAAAACAGGAGATGTGGGATTTATAAGCAATGGAAATGTATACATTACAGGAAGAGCTAAAGAAATTGTTATTGTAAATGCAATTAATTATTACCTTTCAGATATTGAACAATCAGCGTCCAATCTTTCAGGAATAAAACCAGGTAGTGTGATAGCATGTGGCCTATTAAATAACAAAGGTTTAAGTGATGAGGTGATATTGTTTGTAATCTGTGCAATAGATCCAAGTAATTTTGGGGACTTAGCAACAAATATTAGAAGTACTGTAAAGAATAAAATTGGGATTGATGTTAAGTGTATAATACCTTTAGAAAATATCCCAAGAACTGCAATGGGAAAACCAGACAGAATTAAATTAGTTGAAATGTACACTAACGGGATCTTTAATAATGTAATTGACTCTTTCGAATGGAATATAGCAAATCACAAGGACGAAAAGTTATTAGAAGATCCTAGTAATGAGATTGAAAAAAAATTACTGAAGATATGGGAAAAAATACTTGGCTCTAATAATGTCGGTATTTATGATAGATTTTTTGAAATAGGAGGACAATCAATAAATGTATTTCAAATGATAGATGAAATATCAAATGAATTTGGTATAACTTTAAATCCAAGGGTAATTTTTGAGAATCCTGTTATCAAAAGCATAGCTGAATATATTGCTAAAAAGATATAATTCATTGTCAAAGCAAACTAAAAGCCTGATTAAATTAACCAATTGTACTAGTTTGATTTAATACGAGATATTGCTCTAATACAAACTTTGATAATTTAGTAGATAAATCTTAAATATTTCGTAAGTTTGACTAGTACAAAGGCTTATATTTGGAGATATGTATGAAAAAAAGTGAAGCTTTAGAACTAGCTAATAGATGTGTAAAGAATATTGAAACTAATAGTATGACTGAGGTATGGAAGGAATTGACCCCAATTTTAGAACAAAAAACTAAGTTTCCAATTTTGGATTTGATTGGGGAAAAGTTTGGTGAGAGGTCAATTAATTATATTGATACGTATATTAAATTTTATGATGAGCTTTCAAAACAGGGAACGATGGGCGGATATGTAATAATAGCTCAAGCATTAATATCTTTACTAAAAGTAGACTATAACCTTTGCTTCTGCAAAGCAAAGGAGTATTTGATTGAAGGAAATGAGTGGTATGTCTGTGATACTTTTGGTGATAGAGTTCTAGGCTATTCTTTGCTATTTGACTTTGAGAGAGCTTTATCATTTCTAGAGGAATACCAAAAGAACTACAATAATTGGGTTAGAAGAAGTGTAGGTGTTGCAGTACATTTGTTTTCAAAGAGATGTAGGGATAATGAGAATAAAGCAAAAAGACTCCTAGAATTGCTTTCAGTGCAACTTTATGAAAAAGATTACTTAATTGTTAAGGGAGTTGGTTGGGGAATAAAGACAACTGGGAGATATTATCCAGATTTAGTCGCAAGCTTTTTAAAAGACAAGATAAAGGATAAGAGAATTCCAGCCTTAATGTTCAGAAAAGCAATAACTTATTTAAACTCAGATGTAAAGAATGAATTGCAAATATTAAATATGAAAAAAGTCCATCGATTGAAAGAATAGATTTAATCAATAGACTTAGTTAGTTTTTATTTTGGGGAACAGATGGGAGGTCTTGATAAATGAGAGAAGGCTGGACAAATGATTTAGTACATTCAAGAGAACAGTATAAAGGTGCAGTGTACAACCCTTTATTAAGCCAAGGGAGGATTTATTGCCTACTAAAAAATAGCATAATTCCAACATTATTTTCTTTATTGGCTTTAGGGGTATTGCTAATAAATAACTTTATTAACTATGGTAATAATTTTGTTGTTTCAGGATTAATAATTATCATTTGTGTTATATCAGTAATATATAGATTAAGGGTACAATTGCCTGGGATATTATTTCTTGAATCAGTTTATTTTGCGATTGCTACATTTATTAGTTACACATTATTTAACCAACAAATTTTTAATATAAAAACCGAAAACATACTGCAAATATTGTTATTAGTGTGCTTTTTAACTTTAGTAGTAGAAGTTGTGATTACAATCTGTAAACCACAAAAAATTATATTTGAAATACTTACAATAAAAGAAGTAATTCTGGTATTAATTGTAAGTATAATTAATTTTATTACTGTAATGTCTTTTTCAAATGTTAAGATTGAAGGCATTGAAATATTAATGACAATATTTTTTGTGTCCATGACTTTGACATTCTCATATTCTCTGATAAACAAATTTGGGGCTATTATTTCGATAATGACTATTTTTTCGGTATTGATATCATTTTTAGGTAGTGAATCGAATGTTAATCTTTTATTACCTAAAGAAAGTAGAATTGAGATAATCTTTTTAGGTTTTATTGTTGGTGTAATAACAGAATGTTGTATTGCATCACTAAGCTTAAAGAATATTAAATTTATTTTTCATAGTGTAAGATATGGTTATGTTAATAATAGTTATCTACAAGTACTCGATTCCATGCAAGTAGCCGTTGTAATATCGATTGTAATGCCATCAACAATCCTATTGTTAACTAAAAATATAGAAGGTTATAAGGAATTCTTTAATACATTAACAACCGGCTGCGTAGTTACACTATTTGGAAGTGTTATTGCAGCAATATTTACAAGAGGATTAAAAGAATGGGGACTCTATAATATTTTCCATTATCCTATTAAACTAATGTGGACAAGAGAATTTCCAAAATGGATACCTTGCTGTTCAATTGCAGATGTTGATGGAGATGGGAAAAGTGAGGTCATTGTTGGATGTGCAGATAATTGTATTTATTGCTTTAAAGATGGGGTTGAGGTTTGGAAAAAGAACGTCGGGAATGTACCTTCTCCAGTTATTGGAGTAGGAAAGGTTGGAAAAGGAGACGATACGAAAATTGTAATAGGTACTTATAATGGCTCAGTTATTTGTCTAAATTCAAGCGGGGAAGAAGTATGGAGGATCGAAATTGGTCAATGGGTATGGTGTGTGACAATAGGCGATGTAGATAATGACGGAGAAAATGAAGTTATTGCAGGAGGAATGGATGATACTATTCATGTATATAAAGATGGGGGAAAAGAGCTTTGGTCCACATACTTTGATAGTTGGGTAGGGTGCTGTGTGGTTGCAGATATTGATAATGATGGACATAATGAATTAATTGCAGGAAGCAATGATCAAACCTTACGTTGTTTTAAAAATGGTCCAAATGAACTTTGGAGGGCTTGGTTCGGAGAATGGGTAAACTGTTGTGCCGTAGGAGATGTAGATAATGATGGTCTTAATGAAGTTGTTGCTGGAAGTAATGATGGTACATTAAGGTGTTTTAAAAATGGGCATGAAATATGGAGGATTACAATTATGGGTGGCCCTGGAGCTGTAACCATTGGAGATATAGATAATGACGGCATGAATGAAATTGTAGTTGGATGTGGAGATCATACATTAAGAGTAATAAAAAATTCTAAAGAAGTGTGGATAGGCAGACTTGATAGGTATCCTGACTGTGTAGCAGTTGGTGATGTAGACAATGATGGAAAAAATGAGATATTATCTGGAGATTGGTATAGTTATGTAAGGTGTTTTAAATTGTAAATTTTGCATTTATCTCGATTGGGTTCAAATTAAGATACATATGTTTAAATACAGTCAGTATCTTTAATTGAATATAAAAAAATTAATTTTGAGGAGGTCATATAATATGGCAACAGGAGCTTGTGGAATTTCATGTGATGCTTGTGGACTTTACGCTAAAGGAATATGTCAGGGTTGTGTAAGTGGAGATATTTGTCCACCTGAGGTTGCACAGAATATACCATGCCCAATTTTAAAGTGCGCAGCAGAGAAAAAAATACCTTATTGTTCAAGAGACTGCAATGAGTTTCCTTGTAAGTTGCATGATCAAGGCTACCCATATAGTAGTGCATATTTAGGTATGTATCGATCAAGAAATGTGCAAAAATAGAATAAGGCCTTAATGGTATATTAAGCAGATAATGTCTGACAGACATTATCTGCCTAAATGAAATTAATATTCATAAATAATTTTTGATAAAATATTGTATCAGAAGCTTAATATGAGCTAGCGTAAACAAGTTTATATAGATATCTACATAAGTAAAATGAAAAATGGAGGATATATTTTATGAAAGCATACAAAAAGGTTGCAAAATATTGGGATGAAATACAAAAACATATTGTTGATTATCAAAGGCAGTCTGTTGAAATGGATAAAATGTTTAAGAGTAGAGGTGTTAATAAAACCCTAGAGTTAGGTTGCGGTACAGGAATATTATCTACGTGTCTAGCTGAACTAGGGTATAACTGTACAGGGGTTGATATAGACGAGGATATGTTAGAAGTTGCTAGAGAAAAGGCTAAAAACAAAGGGCTGAATATCAACTATTTAAAGGGAGATATGAGGAATATTAATTTTAATGAAGAATTCGATGTAGTATTATGCTTCCAAGCAATGTCTTTTTTGGAAACAAACGAAGATTTTGCGATGGCACTCTCTGCAATAGGCAATTCACTAAAACCAGGTGGGATGTTTTCATTTGGTGTATTAAATAAGGAATTTGAATTAATTGAAAATGGTGCTCCTACATCTTCTTTTATGGATCTTGTAATTGAAAATGAAGATTATAAAATTGTTAGGCTTAATTCAATGAAGAAGATAGATGACTTTGAATTTTGGAATGCTGTGTATTTTATTGAAGAAGAAGGCAACCTTTCAATGAATATTATGAAGAATAAATTAAGATATTTTAGTGCAACTGAAGTAAAAGAAATGCTGGGAAATAGCGGGTTCGAAGTAAGAAATATTCAGTATAAAGATGTTGCTAATATGAAAAATGCAAATATGATTTTTATGACTGAAAAAATTAGACCATAGTTTTATAACTAAATAATAAATAATCAAAAAGGTATTGTGAGGCGTTAATCATATGAATGAAGATGATAAGAAGAAATATAATGAATGGAAGGAATACCCTGAAAGGGATACAAGGGGAACGATATGGTATCCTCCGTCATTAGGAGAAATTAACCCAAATGATATATGGGAAAAAAAAGAAATAGGTTTTTATGTACATATTCCGTTTTGCAAAAGTATATGTAAATATTGTCCGTTTAATAGGTATCGTTGGAGTAGTGAAGCTGTTGAATCCTATTTGAGAGCATTGAAAAGTGAGATAAGTATCTTTGCAGAAAATAATTATATAAAGAATTCGAAAATTGTTGCTGGTTATTTTGGTGGAGGTACACCAACCACGTTAAATAATGAACAACTCATCGACCTAATAACATTTATTAAGGAAAAATTTAATATTAATGAAAAAATAGAAATTACTGTTGAGGCTAATCCTACTACTGTTGATAAAGAAAAGTTGAAAACGCTTACTAAGCTAGGGGTTACAAGGCTAAGTTTAGGAGTGCAGTCATTTAATGATAGGATTTTGAAATCTATGGGTTGTAGTCATACTGTTGAACAGGCTGTAAATGCAATAAAGATAGCAAAAGAAGTAGGGTTCGATAGTGTTAATATAGATCTTCTATACAATATTCCAGGACAGACACTGCAAGAATGGGAGTATGATTTAAATAAAGCAATAGAACTCCAATTAGATCACATAAGCCCCATGTGCCTTTTTGTGGATTCTAGTTCTGAATTATTTGAGGCATATTACTCCGCTGGGAACTTACCTAGACAACTTGAAGACCTTGAATTAGATATGTATAAACTTGCCTCTAAAAAGTTAAATGATAATGGGTATCATATGTATACTTTATATGATTATGCTAAACCTGACAAAGAGTGTGAGCATCATAAACTTAACTGGAAAGCACCACAAGGTGAATATATGGGTTTAGGTGCAGGGGCCATTTCCCATATTAATAACTATGTGTACGTAAATGTGGCAAAGCCGGAAATTTATAATGAAAAAATATCAAATGGAACATTGCCTGTTGCATTTGGTAAAAAGCTTACTAAAGAAGATGAAATGTCTAGATTTATGGTGTTTGGTTTTTATTGTTTGTCAGTTTCAAAGTCTGAATTTAAGAAGCAGTTTGGAATTGAAATTGAAGTCGTTTTTGAAAATGAGATTTCCAAACTACAAAACTGGGGTTTAATAAGTAATAGCCAGGATACATTGGCGTTAACTGAAAAAGGTATGAAATATTTATATAATGTAAGTAGTGCGTTTTATCAGGAGGAATATAAATATTATCCAGAGGATATTAAATTGAAAGTTCAGCCAAAGGTATTGTAATAATATTAAAAATATTTATGTCATAATGCTCATTATATTATTAAATATAGAATTTACTCAATGAATGTTTTTATTAACTTTATGTGAAGGAGATGGGTCAATAATGCAACAATATAATGAACGGTTTAAAAGATTCTGGAAGGAGTATCCAGAGAGGGATATTGAATATATTAGAGTTTATCCTACATCAGTATCTGTTATGGATCAGGATGATGTGTGGAAGAAGAAGGAAATAGTTATTTATATACATATTCCATTCTGCAAAAGTTTATGCAAATATTGTCCATTTACCAAATATCCTCACAATGATCAAATAATAGAAGACTATTTGAAAGCACTCTACAAAGAGATTGATATGGCAAGTGCACTTCCGTATGTTCAAGACAAGCGGATTGTCTCGTTGTGTATTGGTGGAGGTACTCCAACTGTATTAAGTGAAAAGCAGCTTATTGGTTTGTTAGAATACTGCAAAACAAAATTTGATTGTGTAGAAGGTTTAGAAATAAGTATTGAGGCAAATCCTGAAACGGTTGACTCAAATAAAGTAAAAAGTATGCTTGATCTTGGTGTAAATAGGATTAGTTTTGGAATACAATCTTTCAATGACCGTTTTTTACAAATTATTGGACGTGCTCATAAAGGCGAAGCATCTATTAGAGCAATTAATATGGTTAAAGAGCTTGGACTTGGAAATGTAGGAATTGATTTACTGTATCGTATCCCAGGACAAACTATAGAAGATTGGCAGAATGAATTGCAAAAAGCCATTCAACTTAAAGTGGATTATATTGCAACTTTTTGCCTAAGTCTTGTGCCAGGAACACAATTATTTAAGGATATTATGGGAGGGGAACTGCCGCAACAGCCGTCTGAACAGGTTGAGTTTGAAATGTTTGACAAAATTAAAGAAATACTTGTTTCTTCAAATTACAGTCAGCACTATATACATGATTATGCTTTACCTGGTAAGGAATGTGAATATCATAAGGCAAGCTTTTATGCTCCTCAGAAAGAATGTCTGGCATTAGGTGCAGGGGGGAGATCGTACATTAATGGTTGTTTTTATGGGAATGTGCATCCAATTGATGATTATATTAACACAGTGAACAGTGGTAAGCTTCCTATTTCGTTTGGCAGAAAACTCAGCAAAAAGGATGAAATGTCGAGGTTTATGGTTCTTGGAGTTAAGTTTCTTTCAGTGAGTAAGGCGAAATTTAGAGAATGCTTTGGTATAAATGTTGAAAATGTATTTTTAGAAACACTTGAAAAACTCGAAAATTGGGGATTGATTAGAAATGATACTGATTTTATCAGGGTTACAAATAAAGGGGAAAAATATATTTCAAATGTATGTAAGGCATTTTACTCACCAGAAGACTGGGGTAAATTGCAGCCTAATGGAATTGAGCTACAAAAAAAGGAAGGCGACTTCTTTATGCAGTATGGAACTGCACCGAAGAAAGCTTAACATAATGTTTTTTGCTCATTAGTCAGTCGGGAATAATTGGGTTGTAAGGAAAGGTGATAATAATGCGCATTAGTATAAGTAGTCAGTGGGATAATGATTTTTTAGATATATGCTCAAAATATGGTGTTTCTGAGATATATAATTCATTAAGAATAGATCCAATTGGGTCAATTAGGCCAGCAGCTTGCTTACCAGACTCAGATATTAGCTTTGCTAAGGATCATATAAAAAGAATTCATTCATTTGGCATGGAATTTAATTATGTTATGAATTCACCGTGCCTAGGAAATATTGAATTTACAAAGGATGGAAGACAGCGAATAATTGAATTCCTAGAAGTTATTAATGATTTAGGAGCAGATATTATTACTGTTGCTGTTCCATACCTAATTGAAATTATTAAACGTGAGTTCCCAAATATAAAAATTAAAGTCTCAGAAGTTGCAAATGTAGGTACAGCACAAAGAGCAAAATATTATGATAGTATGGGAATTGATCTTATAACAATTGAATTAACACAAAATAGGAACTTTCAGGTGCTCGAAAGTATGCGTAAAGCTGTAAGGCCCGAAGTAATACTTGAAGTTATTGTGAATGCTGCTTGCATATTACATTGTCCATATCATGATTACCACAACAATATGGTTTGTCATACAACTCAGGAACAACACTTTCTCCATGGATATTATATGGATTATTGCATGATGAGATGTATTCCTAAAAAATTAATTAGCCCTGAAGAAATTATTAAAGCACCATGGATTAGACCTGAAGATATTGGTGTTTATGAGGAAATAGGAATAAATAGCTTTAAGATTAGCAATAGGGTTGGTCCAGGGGCGATAGGAAAAAACTGTCTCGAGGCCTTTACTCAGAGAAAGTGGGATAATATTGCAGACTTATTAACTCCATTGTCGTTAGAGATAGAAGAGCCTAAAAGTAGTAAGTTAGAGAACTTCTCACAGCAAGAATGGGATCAGATGGTTAAAATCTGGGGCATAAAATCTCCAGGTGTATTTATTGATAATAGTAAATTAGATGGATTTATCGACTATTTTAGAAAAAATAAATGTTTTGCACAATGTGATAGTGATTGTAATTACTGTTCAAAGATTGCTGAAAAAGCTGTTAAGATTTCTAATTCTAATGGAGAACTTTCAAGTTACATAAACATGATTGAACAACTTATTGAGCCATTAATGAATCTTAATAGATCTGCTAATATAGAATCAGAAAAAACCATTTCTATGATGTGGGATTTAAAAGTAAAAGATACGTTTGATAGGCTTATGCAGAATACACCTGAAATGTTTCGTGATGTCGCAATAAAAACAATATCAAAACTAGCAGAAACAAAGGCAAAGGAGCGTTCTTCTAAAGTAGTGCAAATTGATGATGTTGTATATGCTTTATTAGAAGGTACGCCTGATCTTTTTAAAGATGATATGATAAAAAGTTTGTCTAATGAAGGAATAAATTTATCTCAGTATAAGTAAAAGTCGAGTAAACAATATCCAGATAAAGGGGTGGATAATTTGAAATTATCAGTAGGGTGTAATTGGGATCGGAAGCTTATCGAAAATCTTTCAGGATTACCTGTTTACAATTTATACGGCAAAGTAGATAAAGATATCGTTGGTGGCGGAAGACCATCATACTTACTGCCTGAAATAAATGAGGAAGAGATTAAAAAATATATTGATGAAGTTCATAAAAATGGAATGGAATTTACATACCTATTAAATTCGTTTTGCATGGGAAACAAGGAGTTTGTTGCCGAATCTCATAATAAAATTATTGAATATATTGAAAGAATTGTTGATATGGGAGTGGATTGCATTACCGTTACCATTCCTTATCTGTTACAGATTATTAAGCATCGATTTCCAAAATTAAAAGTTGGTGTTTCCATTTTTGCTTATATTAATAGTGTACGACGTGCACAATTGTTTGAATCTCTTGGGGCTGATGTTATTGCACTTCCTGAGTTTGTAAATAGAGATTTTAAGCTATTGAGTGCCATTCGCAAGAGCGTGAAGTGTGAAATACAACTTCTTGCAAATGTAACTTGTATTTATGGCTGTCCATTTCAATTATATCATGGAACTATTTCAAGTCATGCATCACAAGATGATAAATATACTCAAGGGTTCTACATTGACTATTGTATTTTAAATTGTATGAAAAGAAAAATGTCAAATAGAGATGAGTTAATTAAGTCTAGATGGATACGGCCGGAAGATTTACATATATACGAGGAAATTGGTATTGATTATTTTAAAATTGTTGAAAGATTCAATACTACTGAAGTTATTACTAATACTGTAAAAGCGTATGCTCAAAGAGCATATGATGGTAACCTTATAGATATTTTAGACGTAAAGACTGATCCGAAGAGACAAGTACCAATTAATGTTAGCTATTTTAATAAACCTGAATTTGCGAATGTCAAAAATTTAATGGATTTTGAGGATGCATTATTCTTAAAAGAACAATATCTTGATAATAAATCACTAGATGGGTTTATTGAGCATTTTAAATATAATGATTGTAATAAAACATCATGTGAAGACTGTGGCTATTGCACTAGTATTGCTAATAAAGCATATAAAGTAGATGAGGATAAAGCGCAAATAGCCTTATCAAAAGTTAATAAAAAGTTGGACAACCTTATTACTAGCGAGTTTTTTAATATCAAGCCATCCAAAGGAGATAACAATATGCAGTGGGAACCAAGTTGTAAAAGCCTTTTTGAACAACTTATTTCTTCAGTAGAAGCTGAAGTAAGAGATATTGCAAAAAAAGTTGTTGGTAGACAGGCAGAGGATAACGCAAGAGAAAGGAATAGTTTATTAGTGGAAGAGCAAGACATGGTTAATGCATTCCTCTCTGAGACTCCACAAAACGAACAAGAAAATATGAGAAAGAAATTGATAGAGTTAGGGATTAAGTTTGAAAATAATATTTAAGATTAGAATGTTTATTGAGATCTGTAAATACACTATCAACAAAGTTTTAGTTTATTGAAATTTAAACAGGAGGTGGGTAGATGGATGAAAAATCCTTAATTATTAAGTGTAGAAGTGAAATGGAAGTCGTTATTGAATTATTAGATTCAAATAGTGAAAAGTCCCTTGAAATTTTTAAAATGTTTGCTTTAAATCCTAGTGGAAAAATTCGCAGGGAGGCAGGTGAGTGGCTTGGGAAAAAAGGAAGGGATTCCTTTGAAAAAACCTTTAATTTTTTAAAATCCCTTATGAAAGATGATGAAGTTAATATCAGATGGACAGTTGCAATTGCCTTTGGCGAGCTTGGAGTAAAAAATTATTCTATAGTATTAGATGATATTAGGATTATGTCGGATGACACAGATTGGACTGTACGTGAATCTGCTGCTGGTGCTTTAGTTGCTATTCATGAAAAGAATCCTGATTCTGTTTATATTTTGGAGGACTGGGCAAGGGATTCAAGAGAAAATGTTCGGAGAGCTATAGCTGAATCACTTGGAAGAGGTGTTGGAAAGAAAAAACCTGAGCTAGCATTACCAATTTTAAAAATGCTTATAGGTGACCAGAGCTTATATGTCAGGAAGGCAGTTGCTAACTCTTTCAGAAATATGAGTAGAAATTATTCGGATTTAGTAATGGAAAATCTTTTTCATTTAAAGGATGATGAAAGAGAATATGCAAGGTGGACTGTCACAGATGGGGTTAGGAATATAGCAAATAAGTTGCCGGAAAAGGCTTTGCCATTGCTATATGAACTTGCAAAAGATAGTAGGAGATATGTGCAAGGTTGTGTAGCATCAGTTCTAAGGGAAGCTAGCAAGACTAATGAAGAGATTATTTTGAATCATATGAATAATTGGGTTAAGGATGAAAATGAAAGCGTCAGAAAGGTAGCAAATATGATAATTAGCTAACATATTTGGTTAATAACTTTATATTATTGTTTTTTGAAAGGAAGATCAAAATGAAACTTTCTGTAGGTACTAATTGGGATACAAAGCTTATTGATGTATTATCAAATACACCTGAAGTATATGAAGTATATGGAAGTGCTAGTGCAACTCCTATAGGTAATGGTAGACCGTCATTTATTCTTGGGAAGATTGCAAATGAGGATATGGCTTCATATATTACAAAAATTCATGAAAAGGGGCTCAAGTTTAACTACACATTAAATGCTCCTTGCTTAAACAATCTTGAATATAACAATGAAGCTCATAAAGAATTAATTGAGCAATTGGATTGGCTTGTAAGTATAGGAATAGACGGTGTTACGGTTTCAATTCCATATTTACTTGAAATAGTAAAGAAACGTTTTCCAAGTCTAAGTGCGAAAGTTTCAATAATTGCTCAAGTAAATAGTGTTCAAAAAGCAAAGTTTTTTGAGAATTTAGGAGCAGATGAAATCATGCTTGACTACATGATAAATCGTGACTTTAAATTACTAGAGAATATTAAAAAGTCAGTTAATTGTAAACTAAGTCTCCTTCTTAATGATGCATGTATATACGGATGTCCATATCGTTATTACCATTACAATATTTGTGGACATGCATCTCAAGTTAATCATCAAACGAAAGGTTTTTATATTGATTATTGTGCAATTAGATGTACTATTGAAAGATTGAGAGATCCTAATCTCTTGATATCATCAAGGTGGATACGTCCAGAAGATATTAAGAGCTATGAAGATATTGGTTATGATTCTTTCAAAGTTAGTGGTAGGCGAATGTCTACAAATTGGATAAAAAATGCTGTAAATGCTTATGTAAGCAGAGACTATGATGGGAACCTTTCTAGCATATTAGATTATTCTATACTTGGTATGGAAGAAGAGGTTCATTCACCAGAGTTTGAGACAATAATTTCTGGTGCGGTTCAATTAAAAACGGATACCTTTATGAAGCTTGCACAATTTGAACCCAAAAAACCGTACATAAATAATAAATCATTAGATGGGTTTATTAAGTATTTTATTAATAAAGGTTGTTCTGGCATATGTAATGAGTGTAATTATTGTAGGAGTTATGCACAGAAAGCTTTAAAGCTTGATGAAAAAGAAATGCAAAGCCAGTTAGATACTTATGAGTCACTATTAGAAGACTTAACAACGAGTAAAATGTTTTTAGGTAAAGAAAACAAGGAGGAAGCCAAAATGAAAGAAGAAACAATTGAAATTGTGTGGTCCGAGAAATTAAAAGCAGATTTTGAACATGTAATTAGTTTTGCACCAGAAGCTTTACGTTCATTTGCACGAGATGCAATTTTAAAAGCTATTAATGAAAATGTTGTTGGTAGAGGAGATAACGAAGTTATTGAGGAAGATATGGTAAATGCATTCCTAGTAAATACTCCAGCATTCTTTAGAAATGATATGTTGAATAGCTTAAGGGAATTGGGCATTGATTTAAGTAAATATCCTGTATAAGCTTGGAGCATAACTTCAGCAAGCTTTGCTAGAAAAATGCACATTGCTTGCTGAAGTTGTTGGTAAAACAAGTAATGTTACTAAACATATATTAAAGAAGGTATTATATAGATATGAAAGTACTTATTGTTAATTGTTATGATGAGAAACAATATAATAGAGGTATCTTTAATGGAAATAAAACTGATGTTCCGTATATTTGCAATAAACTTAAACTGATTGGAATTGAAATACGAGTTGTAAAACTTGTATTTCATCAAGCGGATAATTACGATGATATCATTAATCAAATAAAAGTTACTGAGCCAGATTATATTTGCTATAGTATTGCAGAAATTGACTCATTAACAATGCTGAAGCCTGAATTTTACTTAGACTATGTAAAGAGACTATCTAAACGCATCAGACAGTTGAAAATAAGTGTTCAACCAAAACAGATTGGTTTTGGAACAGGTTTTTCAATAATGCCGGAACTGATTTGTAACTTTCTTGAGTTAGACTATGGAATTGTTGATGATGGTGAAGTTAATATAGTAAATTTGATAAATTACTTTTTGCATAATCAGAGCTTTAGTAATTTACCCCAAATAATAACGCAAGACCAAAGTAGGCTAATTAAAAGTAAGCTAGAAAGAGCTGAGAGGGTTCAAGAAGTTTATACTGATGGAGACATATTATATCCTACTGATAATATAACAATTAATGGATATTGTACACATGAATGTATTTATTGCCCAAAAAAGAAATGCTTCAATAACAAGTTATATGAGTCTAATATAGAAAATTTAATCAATTATGTCGAGAGAATTCAACCTAATGAATTTGATATAGATTACAGAATTAATGATTGTGCTATTAATAACTCCAAGGAAACTAGTATTAAGTTTTTTAGGGGATTGATAGATAAAAAAATTATTAGGAGGTGGGAGGCATTTTTACATCCTTCTAATATTAATAAAGAATATATTTTACTATTGAAGGAATCGGGCTGTGTTAATATAAACTTAAGAGTGGATGCTGTTGAAACAACAATTCTACAATCTTTAAAACGACCATTTTCAAGAGAAGATATTGATACAGCATTAAAAATTATTATTGATGGGGGCATTCCTTTTAAGGTACATATTACGTTAGGTGCTCCTAAAGACAATGATTATTTAATAGAAAAAACATTAGAGTATCTAGAGTCAAAAAAGATAAGTAATGTACAGTTTAATATAGGAATTAGGATTTTTCCTGATACTGTTTTGCATGAGATATCGATATTAGAGGGTGTTTTAAGAAGAGATGAAAGCTTACTATATCCAAGATTTTATTTCTCAAATGATGTTACAAATAGGGGGGTAAATATCATCAAAAGATTCAAACAAAGAAATCCGAACTGGGATTTTATCGATATAGACAAGCTTGGTAAATTAATTCGGGAAAGGGATAGTTGGCTTTTTTAATAGCGATTAATGTATCATCATAAATAGCATTAATATTTACTTAAAGTCATTATTCGACAATGCTAGGCATAAATGTATTACTTATGTTAATAGTTAAATATTCCAAATTATTAAGCATTAGGAGGGAAAAGAATGGAGTGGGAATTAAAAATCAAGGACTTATTCGAAAAACTTGTTGCTGAAGTGCCAGATGGATTTCGACCAGCAGTAAAACCTCTTCTTTTTGAGACTGCTGAAAAGAAGTGTCTGGGAAGAAATGGCAGTTATGTGAATGAGGCTGATTTAATAACGGCGTTAATCGATGTAACACCTGGACCCTTTAAAAGTGAATCTATTAGAATATGCACATCGCTAGGAATTGACATAAAAAGATACATTGAACTGAGTGAAATACAGCAAACCTATAAGATGTCTTGGGAGAAAATTGGGAAAGCATTTCATCCAGGCAATATGCACTTTTCTATGTATGTAACAGACAAGTGTAATCAAAAATGTCTTCATTGTGCAGCGAATACAAAACATTATAGGCCTGAACTTCCTATAGAGAAATGGATAGAAATTATTGAAAATTTAGAGGGTTCGCTCAGAAGACAAGGAAGACGAGGAGTTTATATTTGGTTTGGAGGAGAACCAACTTGCCGTGATGATATTCGTGAATTAATAAAGTATTGTGGAGATAAGGGGTATAATCAGTCATTAATTACAAATGGAGTATTGTTTGACGATGAATTTGCCAAGTATTGTGCAGATAATGGGATGAGCCACGTTTTTGTTAGCATCGATAGTGCAGACCCAGAAAAGTCTGATAGAATGCGTGGTATAAAAAATTCTCTTGACTATGCGAAAAAAGCTATTCAAAGTGCTGTAAAATATGGGCTATTTACATGCTGTTCTACAACTGTAATGAAACTAAATATAGATGAACTTCAACAAATTAAGGATTTAGTAGAGAGCCTTAAAGCACAGCCATATTTTAGAGCAATTGTAAAACAAAAAAATGCTGCACTTAATTGGGATGAGGTCGGATTAAATTCAGAAGGATATAAGAAGCTTTACGATTTTAAGTATGCAAATGCAATAGAAAAGATAAGGAATGGAAAGGCAGGAGCATTGCCAGCATATGAAGTTTTTGAAATGGTTCCATTTTTAGAGCAGACATGCAATGATGCAGAACTAACAGCTATTGAGTGGGGGGTAGGTTGTCAGGCTTGCAGATGTTTTTCAGGGATTGACGTGAACGGAGATATTTTCCCTTGTGGATACCCGTCAAAATTAATTTTGGGAAATGCTCTAAGAGATAGTTTTGAGGATATTATGAACTCTCAACTTTTCAAGGATATACGTGATAAAAAACGTATAGGTAAGTGTGCGACTTGCCATCATATAGATTTATGTGGCGGAGGCTGTAGAGTTCATGCCGAGTCAGAAACTGGAGATTTTTTTGAATCATTTTCATACTGTTGGCATGAAAATGATCATGCACACAAGGAACTCTAAAAAATATTTTAAGGAGGAATAGTATTATGGCAAATAAAGATCTCGTAAGAATGGCTGATGATATAATAAAATCTGCTGAAATTGCAGAAGTAAGTTATAGTAGGGAGGTTATTGAAAAAGTATTACATATCTATGAAAAGAATTTTTCACATTCGCTAGTTCCAGTTACATTTAGAACAACAACAAAAAAATTAGAAAAAAGGGGATTAAACATACGATATGTTGATTTTTGGACCCCTCATGATCCACATGCAATTGCCATTTCAAATGGATTAATTGCAAAGCAAGGACACCCGATTGATAATCTTTTTGAAGAAATTCAAGCGAATTACCCTGTTATGGGTTATGGTATTGATTTTGGGGTATTAACTGGTTTTGAGAAAATATGGCCCTTTTTTGCGCCTCATATACCTCAGCCTGTTCAAAAAGCATATGCAATGAAGTCATTACCTGATAGTGTAAAGAAGAATTCAGACTTTTTTACAAAGTTCAACCTTGATAACTTTGCACTTTTTGCGATAGATTATCATAATAGATCTACTAATATTTATTTTATGACAAGTTCTATTGGAAAGTTTTCTTCAGAAAAAATAGCTGCAATAATAAAAGAACTTGATTTTGCAACACCCTCACAAGAGCTAATTGATTATTGTACTAATGCAATAACGTTTTATTGTACATACACATGGGATTCACCAAAAATTGAGAGGATATGTTTTGGTGTGCTTGCACAGGATCAAAGTACCATACCTACACATTTGAACCCACTTATTGAGAAATATTCATTAAATGCACCCATTTTAAGTGAGAACCGAAAATTTATTTATAGCATCACCTTTGCAAGACAAGGTGATTACATAAAAATTGAAAATGATTATTCTGGTTCTATGGTTGACTTAATGCATATGGGTTCGCCAGCATAATTTGCTATTGAAATTTGTATAGTAACTAAGAATATTATATAAGGAGTATGATATTATGGAATGGGTATTAGAAGTTCGACACCTTTTTGAGAAATTTTCGGACAAGATACCAGATGCGTTTCGACCTGTTGTTAAACCAATGCTATTTGAAACGGCTCAAAAAAAATGTATTGAGAGAAATGCGAATTATGTTAATGAAGCTGATTTAATTACTGCACTATTTGATATTACGCCAGAGCCATTTAAAGCAGAAGCTGTTAATACACTAAGGGAACTAGGAGTAAGTGTTGAAAAGTATATTGAATTAAAGGAAATAAGAGATCAACATAAAATAGATTGGTCTGGAATTGGAAAAGCATTTCACCCAGGTAATTATAATTTTAATTTATATATTACGGATAGATGCAATCAAAACTGTTTACATTGTGCTGCAGACTCAAGAGTGCACAGACCAGAACTATCTACGGAACAATGGATTAGTATAATAGAAAATCTTGAATCTAATCTTAAAAGACAAGGAAGACGAGGAGTTTATATTTGGTTTGGAGGAGAACCTACAATACGATCAGATATTCGTGAATTAATAAAGTATTGTGGGGATAAAGATTACTATCAAGCTATAGCAACAAATGGTATTTTGTTTGATGAAGAATTTGCAAAATTCTGTGCTGACAATAAGATGAGCCATGTTTTTGTAAGTTTAGATAGTGTTAATCCAGAAAAGGCTGATAGGATACGTGGGGTAAAAGGAGCACTTGAAATTGCAAAAAGAGCTATTCATAATGCATTAAGCAATGGACTGTTTGTTGTAGCTACTACTACAGTTATGAAACATAATATAGATGAACTTGAAGAAATAAAGTCATATGTTGAAGAATTAGGTGCAACTCCATATATTCGAGCAGTAATAAAGCAAAGAAATGCTGCTCAAAATTGGGACGAAATTGGTTTAACAGTAGAAGACTATAAGAAGTTCTATGATTTTAGGTATAAGTATACAATGGAAGATATCAGGAATGGCAAAATGGGGATTACACCTATGTGTATGACCTTTGATATGGTTCCATTTATGGAGCACCCTTCTAACGACAAAGAGTTAACATCTATAGAATGGGGTGTAGGTTGCCAAGCTTGTCGTAGTATATCGGGAATTGACATAAATGGTGATTTCTTTCCATGCGACTACCCATCTTCACTAATTCTAGGAAATATTCTTAGGGATGGTTTAGATGATATTATGAATTCTCAGTTATTTAAAGATATTAGAGATAGAAAACGTGTAGGTAAGTGTGCAACTTGTCATCATATAGATTTATGTGGTGGAGGCTGTAGAGTTCATGCAGAGTGTGAAACTGGAGACTTTTTTGAATCATTTTCATACTGTTGGCATGAAAATGAACATGCAAAATGAAAATTTAGAAAAGATTATTAATGAAATGACAAAGGGGGCTGTAAAATGGAATGGAAACAAGAAATAAAAGATATATTTGATAAGTTTATCGAGCGAGTTCCCGATACATTCCGTTCGATGGTAGAATCAATGCTTTTTGAGACTACGCAAAAGAAATGTTTGGAGAGAAATGCTAGTCATGTAAATGAAGCGGACTTAATAACTGCACTTCTTGACATTACTCCTGAACCATTTAAAGCTGAAGCTGTTGTTAATCTTAGGGAATTAGGTGTAGATGTTGATAGGTATATAAAACTAAAGGAAATTAGGGATCAGCACAGACGTTCATGGGATGAAATATTACAAGCATTCCATCCGGGAAACTATCACTTTACAATGTATTTAACTGACAGATGCAATCAAAACTGTTTACATTGTGCCGCAAACTTGAGACAACACAGACCAGAACTTTCTACGGAACAATGGATTAGTATAATAGAAAATCTTGAATCTAATCTTAAAAGACAAGGAAGACGAGGAGTTTATATTTGGTTTGGAGGAGAACCTACAATACGATCAGATATTCGTGAATTAATAAAGTATTGTGGGGATAAAGATTACTATCAAGCTATAGCAACAAATGGTATTTTGTTTGATGAAGAATTTGCAAAATTCTGTGCTGACAATAAGATGAGCCATGTTTTTGTAAGTTTAGATAGTGTTAATCCAGAAAAGGCTGATAGGATACGTGGAGCAAATAAATCTTTTGCTCATGCGGAAAAAGCAATAAAGAATGCACTAAAATATGGGCTATTCGTATTAGTGACAGCTACGGTAATGAAACAAAACTTAGATGAACTTAATGAAATAAAAGAATTAATTGAAAGTTGGGGAGCAATGCCTTATTTTAGAGCAGTAATAAAACAAAGAAGTGCTGCTCAAAATTGGGACGAAATTGGTTTGACTGTAGAAGATTATAAGAAATTTTATGATTTTAAGTATAATCTTACTTTAGAAGCAATAAGAAATGGAAAAGCTGGGACAATACCTACATTTTCTACTTACGATATGGTTCCCTTCATGGAACAACCAGTTAATGATAAAGAACTAACTTATCTTGAATGGGGCGTTGGTTGTCAAGCCTGTAGAACAATATCAGGTGTTGATGTTAATGGCGATTTATTTCCTTGCGATTATCCATCGTCATTAACACTAGGAAACGTTTTAAATAGTGGCTTTGGGGATATTATGAATTCTCAGGTATTTAAAGATATTAGAGATAGAAAACGTGTAGGTAAGTGTGCAACTTGTCATCATATAGATTTATGTGGTGGAGGCTGTAGAGTTCATGCAGAGTGTGAAACAGGGAACTTTTTTGAATCATTTTCATACTGTTGGCATGAAAATGACCATGTGCATGTTAGGAAGGAAAATGAGTAGTAATTCTCGATACGATATAGAATCCGTAATTACTTTAGACAATTACGGATTTTTTTAGGTATAAGCTCATAACTCATTCGCTCTAAACAGTTATGATAAATAACTAGTATGAGAAAAAGTGAAAATTCAAATTAAAAAGTTTATGTTAATTAATAGGAGTAAATATTGATATGAAAAAAGTGTTAATAGGTTCAATTTTTGCAGGAATAATGGGGGCGATTATGAGTGGGTTCCTAAATTATTTTATCTTACCATTTCCCAAAGTACAGATGGAGAATGCATTTGGGAATTCAGTTAGTGGCTTTATTAGTGGATTTATGGCAATAATAATGAGCAATCTTGTTAACAAATACATACGTAAGCCAAAGTGAAAAATTAAATATAATGTGAGGTATCCTATGAATAATTATGTAATTCTTGTAGATAAAAGCGATAAAGAGATTGGATTATTAGATAAGATGGAGGCTCATATAAAAGGTGAGCTTCATAGGGCATTTTCTATATTTGTATTTAATTCTGATAAAAAGCTCCTTATACATAAACGAGCAAGTTCAAAATACCATTCAGGGGGGTTGTGGACTAATACTTGTTGTAGTCATCCGCAGCCAGGTGAAGAAATTCTTATATCTGCACATAGACGCCTTATAGAGGAAATGGGCTTTGATTGTGAATTAAAAAAAATATTTTCATTTACATATAAGGGACATTTGGATAAAGGCCTGATAGAAAATGAAATTGACCATGTCTTTATTGGGGAGTTTAATGGACAACCAGAGCCAAATCCAGAAGAAATAGAAGATTACATTTGGATAGCACCAACAGAAGTTATTAATGATATTAAGCAAAACCCCAATAAGTATAGTTATTGGTTCAAAATCGCAATAAGAAAGGTTATGAAATATATTGATAATATTGAAAAAACAAATCAGAAAACAGCTAAATATAATATAGCTTTTCCATTCCCTTTTCCTGGCAGAGGGAGAGGGTGATATGAACAAAATATGTTTTTAGTATAAGCCACATATATAATATAGGAGATGTTTATATTGTGTAGAATTGAAGAATGTATGGAGGAAGTAAATAGACACATATTAGGATTAGTAGAAGAGCAAACACATCTACTACATGAAATGCTACTCAGAGAAGACAGAAATAAAATAAGAGATTTAATTCAAGAAAAGTTTATTGGGAAAATTATGGAAGTGCATAACGGATCATTACCCGCTGAATTAATAAAAGAAATATTTATTAATATGTACAACTTGGAATTAAAATATTTGGATGAGAAGGAAGAGCGGAAGTTACTAGTAAGTTCAAATAATAATGTTAAATTTTTAGATATAAATGAAATGTTTGGATTAGGTTATGTAAATCCTACCATTATTGGTGGACCGTGTGCTATTGAAAGTACTGAAAGTCTTGAAAAGGTCGCAGTAATGTTACAAAGCTTGAATATAAAATTTATTCGTGCTGGAGCATTCAAGCCACGAACTTCACCATATGATTTTCAAGGCTTAGGTGAAGAAGGATTAAAGATACTACGTGAGGTAAGCGATAAATATAGTCTGTATGCTGTAACAGAAGTGATGGATACTCGTGCAGTGGATATTGTCGATAAATATACTGATGTTTTTCAAATAGGTGCTCGAAATATGCAAAATTTTGAACTTTTAAAGGAAGTAGGGCGTTATAACAAGCCTGTTATTTTGAAACGAGGAATGAGTTCTACAATAAACGAGTTAATTTATGCTTCTGAGTATATTGCATTACAGGGTAGCAGAAAGATTATCATATGCGAAAGAGGGATCAGAACATTTGAAAATAAAACAAGAAACACTTTAGATATCTCAAGCATTCCCATTATTAAAATAGAAACAAAACTACCAGTAATTGTTGACCTAAGCCATTCTTTAGGGAGAAAAGATATAATATTACAGATAGCAAAGGCTGCTTTAGCGGTTGGTGCTGATGGAATAATGGTTGAAGTTCACCCCAATCCACAAACTGCATTATCTGATAGTAATCAGCAATTAAATCTTCTGGAGTTTAAGAATTTAATTAATGGTTTGAATTTATTAATAAAATAGTTTATTAATACTAATTATTAAAATTAATGATAACATTGAGGAACTTGTATGATAAAAGAAATAAAAGCAAAAACTATTCTCTCAACAGTGAAGAATCCTAGCTCATGGTTTGGAGTAATGTATAATATGAATATATACCGAGGATGTGAGCATAAGTGTATATATTGCGACTCCAGAAGCGAATGCTATAGAATAGAGAGTTTTGATGATATAGAAGTTAAAGTAAATGCTGTTGATTTGTTAGATTTAGAGTTATCTAAAAAGCGTAAAAAGGGTACGGTTGGGACCGGTGCAATGAGTGACCCGTATACACCTATTGAAAAACAATACAGACTTACACAAAAAGCATTGAAAGTTCTTGCAGAAAACCGGTATCCAGTGCATATAACAACTAAAAGTAATTTAATTCTAAGGGATGTAGATATCCTTCAAGAAATAAATAAGATACATGCGTCCGTTGCATTTACAATTACTACTACAGATAATACAATTGCCCAAAAGGTTGAGCCAAATGCACCGTCACCTATTGAAAGACTAAATGCTATGGGCGTACTTTCAACTTTAGGTATTTGTACAGGTATAACAATGATGCCAATTCTTCCCTTCATTGAGGATAATACAAATAATATTATAGAAATAGTTAAATTAGCAAAAGAATTTGGTGCTAGTTTTATTTATCCTAGTTTTGGAATGACCCTCAGGGATAGGCAAAGGAATTATTATTATGAAAAAATAGAACGGTTATTTCCAGGCGTGAAAGAAAAATATGAAAAGAGCTATGGTAACTACTATTGCTGCAATTCAAAAAGTGTTAGCAAACTTAAGGAAGCCTTTTTTGAATCTTGCAATAAGTATGGCGTTTCAACCAAGATACCTACTTACGCTAACAAGTTAACTTCCATTCAATTGAGTTTATTTAATGATAAAGACTTATAAAAAGCATGTAAAACAATTGGACTTGTATTGATAAAATTATTTTTTATCTATTTGAGAAAAGTAAATAATAAAGATTTAATATATTTTCTTTTTTTACATTAAACATTTTATTAGCAAGATAACAATTTATTGTTGAAAAAAAAGCATCAAGGCCAATCATAATTTGACATCTGTTATACATTAGGCAATTAGAGTTAAGAATAGAATTAAAAAAAATATTACGCAAAACGAGTTCCATAGAGGCTATTCTATTAGTAATTATTTCAGGTAGGAAAAAAAACTCTTTATATATAATGCTTAAAAATTGCTCTTCAGACGATATAGCATTAACGAAATTTTCTAAGAGTGTTCCTTTATTATCAGAACTAGAGCATAATTCTATTAAGTGAATTTCTATTCTTTCTAATTCGCTATTTACAACAGCATTAATTAGGCTCTCTTTATTTCCAAAATGGACGGAGGTGTTAGGCGATGAACAAATGACAGCTGCCTTGCTTGACCGATTGACCCATAATGCACACATACTGAACATTAATGGGGAAAGCTACAGGTTTAAGCAGGCTCTTTCGAAACAGACAGATATTAGTTAATTTTTTATGAATTGGTGGCCTGATTTTACTCCGGTAACTGACCTAAATTTTTGGTTCTTTCCAGAGTTAGTTGAAATAATCGAAAAAATATGATACGATAAATA
>DAOOVO010000056.1:0-25826 GCA_035370245.1 Pseudobacteroides sp. | reverse complement strand
GTAACTGGAAATTTCTTAACTTAAACCCTCCAAAAACTATTATACGAGGTGATTTCATGGAAAAACTGTTTTGTTTTGTTCACCATATCAGTGTCAAGTGAGTAATATGTCCATTTACCTTGCTCCCTGCCCTTAATAAGACCGCATTCGCACAGTAGCTTCATGTGATGTGAGAGTGTGGATTGTGACAAATCAAATTTTTCTAAAATCATGCAGGCACAAAGCTCCCCATAGGAGAGCATATCAACAATCATTACTCTTTTAGGGTCACTTAGTGCCTTAAATATTTTAGTATATTCTATGTACTTCTCCATAATAGCACCTCAAATCTAAAAACTTCGATATGACTATTATATATATCAAATCGAAAAGTGTCAATATGATGAAGAAGTAGAAAGTATTATATAATGCAAAAAACGTTAAATGATCTAAATTAATTAAATACGATTAATCTTTTTACTCCCTATTTCTATCAAAAACAATTTTGCCGTTGATTACGGTCATAATTGCTTTTGAATTGTAATCCAGCGGGTTTCCGTCAAAAACTGCACAGTCTGCATCATAGCCTTCCTTTAGTTGCCCAATAATATTATGGCATTCAAGGATCTCAGAAGGATTGACTGTGAGACACTTTATTGCATCATTAAAATTTAGGCCTTCCGATACTGCAATAGCAGCTACATTTTTTAATTGATCAATGGAATTGTATGGGTGATCTGTAATCAGAGCTACTTTTACTCCGGCTTCCACCAGCTCCGCTACCGATTCATAGCTTCTTTTTTTGAGCTCCATTTTTATCCGCGGTGTCAGCATGGGTCCATAGGCTACGGGCACATTTCGTTCTTTTAAGTATTCCTTGATTAAATTAGCTTCGGTACCATGCTCAATCACAAGCTTTTTTATACCGAATTCATCTGCAATTCGTATTGCCGTTACAATATCGTCTGCTCTGTGTGCATGGGCACGTAAGGATATATCGCCTTTTAATACCGGAATAACTGCTTCCAACTGGATATCCCGTTCTTTGAGCTGTCCGTTTTCCTTTGCGTACATGTAATCTTGAGCTTTCATGAACAGTTCTCTGATAAGGGATGCGATACCCATGCGGGTTACTGGTGCTTTATTGTTTTTGCCGTAGGTAGTCATGGGGTTTTCTCCAAAAGCAATTTTCAATCCCACAGGGTCTCTAACAATCATTTGGTCAATAATAGTACCGTGGGTTTTAATAAGGGTACTGAGCCCGCCCACTGCATTATTGCTTCCCGGACCGCTCATAACGCAAGTAATTCCTGATCTTACCGCATCTGAAAATGCAATGTCAAAAGGATTGATTGCATCTATACCTCTTAAGTGGGGGGTAACCGGGTCGGATGTCTCATTGTTGTCTACCCCTATTTTACCTGTAGCCTCCTCAATAATACCAAGATGGGTATGGCAATCAATCATTCCGGGTAATATATACTTTTCCTTTAAATCTATTATTTCAATATCTTTGTGCTCACTCTCAATATGTTGAGATATTTTTGAAAATTTACCATGTTCTATAAGTGTCTCGATGGGCATTGTACTGCCGTCATTAAAATCATAAGTTAAAGCGTTTTTTAATAAAATCGGTTTCATAGTTACCTCCTTGCAATATTCTATTATGTGTATTATTTGTAATAAATATTGAAGGAGGTTGTAGATTTAGAATTTTAGATTTAAAATTCAAGGCCCAAAACTAGGCCAAACCCAGTAAACGTACTAAGTTGGCAACAATAAAGCATACTATAATTCCGGCTGCTGTAGGAATGGCAAAGGAAGCAAGGGTCCACTTCATGCTTTGAGTTTCCTTATGAATTGTCCATAAAGTAGTACCGCAAGGAAAGTGCATGAGTGAGAAAAGCATAACACATACTCCCGTAAGCCAGGTCCACCCATGGGATACCAAAAGGTTTCTTAAGTCTTCCAATTCTTCCAACTCAAGCATGGAGCCCGATGCCATGTAGCTCATAATGATAATGGGCACAACAATCTCATTAGCGGGCAAGCCGAGTATGAAAGCCATCATGATATATCCGTCCATTCCCAGCAGCTTTCCGAAGGGATCTAAGAAATTGGCGGCATAGGTTAAAAGACTTATGTCGCCTACCTTTATATTTGCCATAAGCCAGATTACCAGTCCTGCAGGTGCTGCAATTGCAACAGCACGGCCTAAAACAAAGAGAGTTCTGTCAAATATTGAACGAATTATAATCCTGCCGACCTGCGGTCTGCGATAGGGAGGAAGCTCTAAAGTAAAGGAAGACGGAAGTCCTTTTAATATTGTTTTGGAGAGTATATAGGATACCAGCAATGTCATAAATATGCCTAATAAAACTATTGCTGTAAGGACCAGGGTGGAAGACAATGACCTAAAGGCACCGCCTGCAGTTCCGCCGATAAATATGGTTCCTATAGCAATTAGTGTAGGGAAACGTCCGTTACAAGGTACAAAAACATTGGTTAGTATGGCAATAAGTCTTTCCCTCGGTGAGTCGATAATCCTGCATCCTATAACTCCTGCAGCATTGCATCCGAAGCCCATACACATGGTTAAGGCCTGCTTTCCGTGTGCACAAGCTTTTTTAAAGAAATTATCCAGATTAAAGGCGATTCTCGGCAGGTAGCCCGAGTCTTCAAGAAGTGTAAATAACGGAAAGAATATAGCCATAGGTGGAAGCATAACCGAAACTACCCATGCTAAAGTGCGGTACATACCGAGAACCAATATGCCATGGAGCCATTCGGGCCAACCTGCCGACATGAAGAGCTCTGTCAGTTTGGTCTCAATTGCGAAAAGGAAGTTTGCGATTATACCCGAGGGGATGTTTGCACCCTCAATTGTGAGCCAAAACACTAGAGCTAAAAGGCACAGCATAATAGGTATACCTAATGTCCTGGAAGTAAGTATACTGTCAATTTTTCTATCGGTATAATTATATTGCTTATTTTCAAAAGTTACCGTATTGGCGGTAATATCCTCGGCTATGTGTACAAGTCTTGATACGATTTTGTCACGAAGTTGGTCGGGCTTGATATGGTTATTTGCAAGGTGTTTTTTTGCTGAATCGAGTAGTTCAAGCATTTCATTATCCTCAAGGAGATTAAAGCCTAAATATTTTTCCAATGATTTTAACAGAGTGGGGTCTCCGTCCAAAAGCTTGAGTGCCACCCATCGGTTATTGATCCTTCCATCCACCAGTTCCCATATTTTAGGCTCAAGTATTTTTATCGCTTGTTCAATTGTATTGTCATATGTAATTTTAATGGGATTTGTTACAAGACCCTTGTTAGCCACCTCATAAACCGCATCCATCAATTCAGTCAAGCCTTTATTTTTTCGGGCTATTGTTGGGATTACAGGTACTCCTAAGAGCTTGGACAATCCACTGTAATCTATGTTTATCTTCTTTCTTTTAGCCTCGTCAATAAGGTTGACGCATACAACAACCCTGTCGGTTGTTTCTAAAGTTTGAAGTACAAGATTTAAATTTCTTTCAAGACAAGTGGCATCAGCTACTACGACAGTAGCATCGGGCTTTCCGAAGCACACGAAATCCCGGGCAACCTCTTCTTCTGCCGAGGTAGCCATAAGTGAATAAGTACCGGGTATGTCTATCATATAAAAATTTTTGCCCTTGTGTAGGTATTTACCCAAAGCATTGGTAACTGTTTTACCCGGCCAGTTTCCCGTATGTTGCTTTAAACCGGTCAAACTATTGAAAACCGTACTTTTTCCTACATTTGGATTGCCTGCAAGTGCAATAACTTTATCGCCGGGTGTAGAGCGTTCAATGCGAAGCTCGCTGTCTAGCACGCCTGTACCGGTAGATTGGCTGGTTAGTCCCATATTTCTGATCCTCCTATAACTATAACTTGTAATGTCAAGTGCTCATTAATAAGCTTCAACCATTATTTTGTTGGCTTCATCCGATCGCAAAGCAATGACTGCACCGCGAATTTGGTAAGCAGTAGGGTCACCGGAAGGACTTTTTTGCAAAGCTTCAACAACTGTATCTGAAATAAGCCCCAGGTCTAACATCCTTCTGCGTGTTGTGCCATCAGAAGTAAGAGCCTTGACTTTTGCTTTTTTTCCTATAGGCAGTAAGCTTAACGGAATATATTGATTATTCATAAAATAGAACCCCCAAAAAATTATGTTCATGGTTTATATTGACGATTTTAGAGGCGAGAAATTTTTTCGCTCTAGACTAATATATGAAACATAAAATACTAGTGTTACGAATATATTCTATACAGGCACAGTTTTTTCTCTCTTCCAAATGGAGTGTAATAGTGATGCAATATAATGATTTTCACACGGTTCGAGGATACCAATTGCTTGCACAGGAAAACAAATTGCTTACCCCTGCTATGGAGGATTATCTTGAAATGATCTATAGAAGAATCCGGGACGAAGGATATATGCGGATAAACACTTTGTCGGAGCTTTTGAATGTAAAGCCTTCATCTGCAACAAAAATGGTTCAGAAGCTTGCAGAGTTAGGACTTGTAGACTACAAGAAATACGGTATTATTTTTTTGACTGAAAATGGAAAGAAATACGGAAAATTCCTTCTTGAAAGACACAATATTATTGAAAATTTTTTAAAAAAAATAGGCATTAGTGACAATCTGCTGGTAGAGACGGAATTAATTGAACATAACATAAGTGTCAATACATTAAAGAGTATTGATATGCTGACTAAATTTATTGAGCTTCATCCGGAATTTGTAGAAGAGTTTGAGAAGTTTAAAAAAGAGAATTGCTCCTATGAAGATTCCATACTGCCGGAATAGTTTTATATGACTTTATTCATTTAACATGACAAACACTAGGGTTTTGAAAATTTAGTGTTTGTTTTTTGCTTATTTTAACCTGTAATAAATATATTTTAATTTCTCCATAAATTCTTCACAAACTCTTGATAAAATTAGCATAACAAATTTAAGAGGCGGTGTTTAAATGAGTAGCAATAAAATTATAAACAAATCAAATAAAACGGTTGTGCTTTTTTCCTGTTTATCTATAATTATTATAGTGGTGGCTCTATTTGTTGTATTTATGGTGAACGGAGAAAAAGAAAACGGTCAAAAGGAAGTTGAAGCTGCCAGCTTAACCGATTTAGTAATCCCAAAGGACGAAATTACTCAAACGGCTAAGTTTTACCCTATCAAAGCAGGAAGCGTCAATATGGAAATATTGGCTGTTAAAGCATCGGACGGGTCTATTAGGACTGCATTTAACACATGTCAGGTTTGTAACGGCTCTCCAAGGGCTTATTATGAACAGCAAGGGGATGTTCTGGTTTGTCAAAATTGCGGAAACAGGTTCAGTACCGATATGATTGAGCAGCAAAGGGGTGGATGTAATCCTGTACCCATTATGAAAGATGAAAAGATAGACGACGGTGCAAATATTATAATACCGAAGGAATTAATTGAAAAGAATACAGTGTTGTTTACTTCAAACTGGAAAACAAGGTAAGGGGCATTCAAAAAATGCCCCTTTGACAGGTAAGGTCAAAAGGATGTGATGAAGTGATAAAAAAAGAATCATTTAGAATTATTGGAATGACTTGTGCAGCTTGTGCAGCAAGGATTGAAAAAATAATAAACATATTACCCGGTATTGAAAAAGCAGATGTCAACTTTGCTGTTGAAAAAGCAACGGTTATATTTGATGATACGACGGTTGATAGTGATGAAATCAGTGAGGCGGTGAAGAAACTGGGGTTTAGAATAGAAAAGGAAGATGAACAGAAAGACTAGGATTAAAAGGTGAATATTGTGTTTGATTTGTCAAAAATAAAAACTATCGGATATAATAAATGCAATAGAGTTTTTTGAAAAAAATAAAAAAGACCAAGGAGGATTTAATTATGGCAAATGAAGTAAAAACATTAAATGTTGACGGGATGTCCTGCAGTCATTGCGAAAACAGTGTCAAGAAAGCTGTTGGGGCATTAGATGGAGTTGGAAGTGTAACAGTTGATCTCAAGTCAAAAAAGGTTACAATAGAATTCGACCCCGCAATTGTTAATATTGATATGATAAAGAATGCCATAGAAGATCAGGGATATGATGTCATATAGATGAGGTAGATGATATGACGGGCAATGGCAGAAGGATATTGGTAGTTGATGACGAAGTAAAAATTGTTGAGGTGGTAAAGTCTTATCTTGAACACAGCGGATACGAAGTTTATGAAGCCTACAACGGAGCTCAGGTATTAAGCACATTTGAAAGGATAGACCCTTCTTTAATAGTATTGGATTTAATGCTTCCGGATATGTCGGGTGAGGAAATCTGTAAAGCAATAAGGAAAAGATCGAGAATTCCCATAATAATGCTGACTGCCAAGGTTGAAGAAGAGGACATACTTAACGGGCTTGATATGGGTGCTGATGATTATGTTACTAAGCCATTTAGTCCGAAACAGCTTGTTGCAAGAGTTGGGGCGGTATTAAGAAGAGCATCCGAAGAACCGTTGCCCCTTTCAAATATCATTTCATTTAATGGTGATCTGGTAATAGACAATCTCAAACATGAAGTGCGAAAAAACAACAATGTAATAAATCTTACACCTAACGAATACAAGATACTTATGGCTTTGGTAAAATATCCCAAAAAGACATTTACTCGCGAAGAGCTCATTTCTATGGCTTTAGGAGATGATTTTGAGGGGTTTGACAGAACTGTGGATACCCATATAAAAAATTTAAGGCAAAAAATAGAGACGGATCCAAAAGAACCCAAATATATTTTGACTGTTCACGGTATTGGATATAGGTTCGATGGAGAATAGCTTTGGAAATAAGGAGGGGGAATGTGAAATACAGTTTAAGATTTAGGCTTTCCGCTTCATATGCACTTGTGGCACTCATAAGTGTAGTTCTTATTATGGTTATAACAAACGTATTTCTTGATAAACATTTCAGAGAATATGTTAAGAATAATCAGGAGCAAAAAAACAAGGATGTTATTTCATCAATAAGCCAGCAATACGGGAGTAACGGAAAATGGAATATGGAAATGATAGAGGCCATTGGTGTTAGAGCTCTTGAAAACGGGTTGATAATTAAGGTGAAAGATATAAATGGAACGATAATTTGGGATGCAACAGTTCACAACAACGGCATGTGTCAGCGTATTATAGAGCACATGGCCCAAAACGTGAGCAGGCGTTATCCTTATATGAACGGGACATACACTGAGGTTCCGTATCCTATCGTCAATAAACTCATTAAGGTTGGTGAAGTGCAAATCGGCTCCTACGGTCCATACTATTTGAGCGACAGTGACCTTGCTTTTATAAATACATTAAATAAAATTTTAATAGGAATAGGCATTATCACACTTATATTTTCACTTGTTTTAGGAAGCATAATTGCTAAAAGACTGAGTTCGCCTATATCAAGAGTAATAAGCAGTGCACAATCAATAGCAAAAGGGTATTTTTCCGACAGGGTTTTGGAAAAATCAAATACAAAGGAAATTTGTGAGCTTACATCTACAATCAATAACCTGGCTGAAACACTTGAGAGACAGGAAATGTTGAGAAAAAGGGTGGGGGCGGATGCAGCACATGAGCTAAGGACACCCCTCGCAACTCTGCAAAGCCACATGGAGGCAATGATAGACGGTATTTGGAAACCGGATACCGAAAGATTGAAAAGTTGCCATGATGAGATAATAAGAATTAGTAAAATGGTTGGTAATCTTGAAAAGCTGGCAAAGTATGAGAGTGAAAACTTAATTCTAAATAAAACAAGTTTTGATATTTCGGAACTTATACATAGGATAATTCATAACTTTGAACCGGAGTTTATGAATAAAGACATCCGGCTTGTTTTTGATGGCAATGTTGAAGAGGTTGTTGCAGATAAGGATAAAATTAGTCAGGTCATAGTCAATCTGTTGTCTAATGCACTGAAGTATACCCCGAGCGGAGGAATGGTAAATGTTAGTGTTAAAGGAGCGGAGTCTGCCACTGAGATAAGTGTTAAGGATAACGGCCCGGGTATACCTCAAGAAGATATACCGTTTATATTCGAAAGATTTTATAGAGCGGATAAATCACGAAACAGATTAACGGGAGGCTCAGGGATTGGGCTTACTATTGTGAAGGCTATTGTCGAAGCACATAACGGCCGTGTAGATGTTCAGAGCGAAATGGAAAAGGGTACTGAATTTATTATTATACTTCCTAAGGGACCATAATAAGAGGAATCATAATAAGGGCAAAGGGCATTTAATTGTTTGCTGATATTTAGGTGTGATTAGTGCTAGAATAGCGTTATGACCCAGCATAAAATAGGTGCAATAAATATTGCAGGCAAATAATTTGCTACTTTGATTTTGGCAAGACCGATGAGGTTCAATCCAAGGGCAATAATCATCAAAGAGCCTGCACAGGTGATTTCTGCAATAGCTGAATCACTGAGTATAGGCTGTAGAAATTGTGAAAGCAAAACAATGGAACCCTGAAATACAAAGACAAAAGATGCGGCACATAATACACCAATGCCAAGGCTTACAGACAGCATGGTAGATGATATAAAATCAAGTATGGATTTGGTAAATATCATCTCATTATCACCTGAAAGCCCTGCATTTAAAGAACCTACAATTGTCATTGGCCCTATGCAGAACAAAAGGCTGGCTGTTACAAAACCCTCGGCAACCGATACGGGGCCTGAAGAGGATTTGAATTTCCCACCTATTAAGTCTCCCAAATCGTTTAACCTCTTGTCTATATCCAGCCATGTTCCTATGATAGCTCCTATAACTGTGGAAATTATTAAAATTAAAGTGTTTTCTCCCTTTAATGTTCCCGATATTCCGATATAAATTGTGCATAAGCCTATTCCAAGCATAACTGCATCAGTGAATTTTTTGGGTATTCCTCTCTTAAGCATAAGACCGATTATGCTCCCTATAATAACTGCTGCAGTATTAAAAATTACACCTATCACTTTGTTTCCTCCATTCTACATACCTACATAATGCATAACATAAGGTATTATAACACATCTACCAATGTTTATCATAAATATTTGATATTTTTTTAGCATTCTAAGAATTATTGGGGGTAGCTGGAAGTTTTTTATTTTGATATAATATTAATTTCGATGCAAAATAACTTAATTAAACAAAAGATCATATTTAATACTAAATAGATGTTTTTAACCGGGATAGAATATAGTCTTGAGGCTGGTGCTGACTTATGATCACTTTAAATATAATTAAAGAAAAAATACAATATATATTTACAGAATTGGTATTGATGTATTATAAAATTAAGTTGAAGCTCAATAATAAAAATATAGAGCTTTTACTTGATATGGCTGTTTTATATGACTCTATAGGCGATCAAAAACAAGCCGAAGAGTTTTATAAAAATGTGCTGTCCGTTAATGACCGGGAAGCAAGGGCATACTACGGCTTGGCTACTTTATATGACAATTCGGGCTTGTACCCCAATGCAATAGAATATTATAAACGGGCCATAGAAATAGATCCTCTGTATAGCAGAGCGTGGTTTTTTCTCGCAAATGTTTTGGACGAAGCAGGCCAAAGGGAAGAGGCCATAGAAGCATATAAAAGAGTAATTGAAATTGTACCCGATGATTTTTGGGCACATAACAATCTTGGAGTAATATATGAGGAAATGGACATGAATATGGAAGCTTTAAAGCATTTTAAGGAAAGCATTGAAATAGATCCGCATCATTACAAAGCCCATTTTAATATGGGAGTTGTATGGACAAAGCTGGGGTACATAGAAAAAGCCATAGATGCTTACAATACTTCCATAAGACTAAAACATGACAATCCGTATGCATACTTGAACCTTTCTATAATATATAAGAATAACAATGATTATAGTACTGCTGTTGATGTGATAAGTCATGGAATTAGGCATAATGCTGACTGTTCATTTTTGTACTATAACAGGGCCTCCTTTTTCATGTATTTGAAACGGGAGAAGGAATGCTTGGAAGATCTGGAGAGAGCTGTGACTCTAAGCCCTGAGTTATTGGATTATCTTGATAAGGATGATGATTTCACCTCACTTCACATGCTCGAAGGATATAAGATGTTATTTGTCAAATAGACTTTAATGGGAGTTTAATTCTTAAATTTCATCTTATTTAATGATTCCCATATACCGTTAATATAAGCAATACCCAAAGCCCTGTCGTAAAGTCCGTAGCCAGGTCTGGACTTTTCACCCCAGATCATCCTTCCGTGGTCGGGGCGTATATAGCCTTTGAAGTCTATATCATGGTATGCCTTCATTATTTCGAACATGTCCAGGGAACCGTCCGATGACAGGTGGGATGTCTCGTGGAAGGTTTTTTCCGCTACAAACTTTATGTTCCTTACATGTCCGAAATGGATTCTTCCCATTTTGCCAAAATATCTTATCAGTTCAGGGATATTGTTTTCAGGGTTTGAACCTAAAGAACCGCTGCAAAGAGTTAAACCATTATGGGGACTGTCTACCAGATTAACAAGTTTTTCAATGTTTTTCCTGTTAGTTACTATTCTTGGAAGTCCAAACAGTGGCCATGGCGGATCATCAGGATGTATAGCCATCTTCACATCAACTTCTTCACAAACGGGAATTATGTTTTCAAGGAAATATTTTAAATTGGAAAATAATTTGTCCTCATCGACGTTTTTATACTTCTCGAATGTGTCTTTGAGTTCCTTAAGCCTGTATGGCTCCCAACCCGGAAGGGTAAATCCTCTTGAATTTGTCTCCATATCTTCAACAAGCTTAATAGGATCAACATCTTTTATGATATTATTGTCATAATAAAGTACTTCCGAGCCGTCAGGAAGCTTCCAGGCTAAATCCGACCTTAACCAGTCGAACACAGGCATAAAGTTGTAGCATATTACCTTAACACCGGCTTTTGCCAGGTTTCTTATGGACTCCTTGTAATTTTCTATGTATTTGTCTCGCGAAGGAAGTCCGAGTTTTATATCTTCATGAACATTGACGCTTTCTATCACTTCCAGTTCCAGACTGGCATTTTCTACAGCTCTTTTTAATTCCAGTATTTTTTCCATAGGCCAGGCATCGCCTACGGGAACATCATAGAGTGCTCCTACCACTCCTGTAATCCCTGGAATTTGCCTTATTTGCTCAAGTTTTATGCAGTCATCATTTGTACCGAACCATCTGAATGTCATTTTCATAATCTTTTATCCTCCTCAGGTTATGAACATTTTGGGTTATATAAATTTAGATATATTAATTTTCGTTATACATTTTTGGGGGTATAAATTTTAAAGATATATAAATTTTAAAGGTATATAATTTTAATTGAGATATTTTTCCAGCGTGCTTCTTACTGCATTTTTTCCACAAATCATTTCATTGAAATATCCTTCAATTTTTTTGCCCAATTCCGTTGAATAAAGGTTGATTCCGAATATTTTCTCATTTGACAATATGGGTTTAAGGCGGTCACATATGGATGCTTCATCGCCAAGTTGAATTCCCGATATGTAGGATTTAAGTTCATCCAGCATGGGGTCAGGGCTTAATTCCATAGTTTCTCCCATATCATCAATACCCATGAGGTATCTGCACCATCCTGCGATTACCAAGGGGATGTATTTTAAAGCGTTTACATCCAATTGATTGCTTGAAGCATATGCTTTAATTGTCTCGCCAAACCTTACGGATATTTTTTGTGATGTATCCACTGCAATCCTTTGGGGTGTATCGGGAATGTACTTATTTGGGAACCTGACTTCAATGACCTCTTTAATAAAGGCAATAGGATCAAGAATTCCTGGATTTGCTACAACAGGAAGCCCTTCATCATAGCCTATTTTTTCTATAAGCTTTCTTAAGTGTTGGTCTGTCATTTCATCTGCAATGGACCGATAGCCTAAGAGGCATCCGAATAAGGCAAGAGCGGTATGAAGTGGGTTTAAGCAAGCACCGACCTTCATCTTTTCTACCATATCCACCGTTTTTCTGTCAGTAAACAGAACTCCCGCCGATTCAAGGGGCATACGGCCATTGGGAAAGTGATCTTCTATTACTAGGTATTGGGATATTTCTGCATTTACAAAGGGTGCGATGAACGTGTTTTTATCGGTGCACACTATATCAGTGCTTTCAAAGCCTATTTCACTTAATCTTGCTTTGATTCTATCCGAAGGCCTTGGGGTTATTTTATCAATCATGGTCCATGGAAATGATACCTTTTGTGGGTTGTCAAGATACTCAAGGAATTTAGAATCTACAAATCCGTTTTTTATCCATTTTTGGACAATTGTTCTAATTGAGTTTTGAAGAACTTCTCCGTTTCTTGAACAGTTGTCCATGCTGACAAAGGCAATGGGGAGTTCTCCTTTTAAATATCTGAAATAAGCCAGTGAAGAAATTTTGGACATTATATGACGGGGCTGCTCGGGGCCATTATCAAAGTCGTGCTTTACATCGTTCAAATAGTCACCCGAGGAACCTGTAAGAGAATAACCCTTTTCGGTTATGGTTAAGCTGACCATTTGGAGTGAAGGCTTCTCAAATATTTCTTTGAGCCTCTTCCAGTCATTTGGTCTTGAAGCATCGCCTACAAGGCTTTCGGCTATGCTCCCAACCACACTGTTTTTGAGGCTTCCGTCGGGATTCATGAGGACTAACAGGCTTAAGTTGTCATAGGGAGCATATATTTTGTCAATTATCTCAACATCATATGTTTCTGCAACAATTATACCGGTTTCCGACTTTTTTAAGCTTAACAATCTGTCTTGAAGAGGAGCAATAAAGCCTTTAAATATATTGCCGGCACCAAAATGCAACCAGGCAGGGTTGTTTTTTGTCTTAGAAACCATTTCATCAATATCATAATCAGGGATTTCAATATTTGCTTCTTTCCACTTTGAAGATTCTTTAATTGCCTTTTTATTTAATATCATAGCAATAATCCACCTTTCTTCCGTATAAAGCCAATATTATTATATAGGAGAAAAGTGCCGATTTTATTGCTTTTATTGCCGAAAATATTGCAAATATTGCTGTTGTTTTTATAGAGTTTTGCTGTATTTTTTAGGAGAAATTCCGAATTCTTTTCTAAATGCCCTGATGAAATTGGAATAATCGCCAAAGCCGCATTGATTGCATACTTCTGTTACCTGTTTATTATGTTTTAGCAGTTCTCTGGCCATTATGAGCCGCTTTTGCTGAATATACCTGTGTACGGTATATCCGGTATTTTTTTTAAACTCCCTTAAAAGATGATATTTGCTTAAAAAAAACCGGGAGGACAGTGTTTCAAGCGATACATCACCGTTTAGATTGTCATTTATGTATTGTATTATACTATTGATTTTGTCGTTATATATAATGTCCAATTGAGTTTCCTTACCCATAGGCATCTGGAATGCACGATTAAGATAAATAAGCAGTTCTAAAAGGTATGCTTTTTTTAACAAGTCGTTTCCAAAAGCCGTGCTGCTGCAAGCTATACCAAGCTTTTGAACAATATTGTAGATATATTCCGATGTATCGGGATTGAGCCTGAGCAAATTATGCTTATTTGCCGATGTGGAGTCAAAAGCGATAAAAAGGTTTGTTTTGTTGGTACAAAGGCTTTTTATATAATCCGGGTTAATCCATATGACAATTCTCTCATAAGGAACACCATCTTCAATGAAAGCTTTATGAAGCTCCTTGTTATTTATTATTAAAATATCCTTAGGCTTTAGCCTGTACGATTTTCCCTCAATAACATATGTGACGTTTCCTGAAAGAAACATATATATTTCATAGAAGTCATGATTATGAAAGTCCACTTCAACAGGAATGCTGTCATTATAATGGAATAGCTCAAAATCATGAGCTCTCATATGCTGCCTTAAAGTAAAATGCTGTCTTGGAAGTTTCATAACACTTCTCCTTTGTTTATATTGATTCTTCTTCAACAATATTATAGCAATTTTTGCATATTTACAAGCAATTTAAACCAAGAAATCGGCAAAAGCGTTGTTATATATTATAAATAAATACAGATAGGTATAGTCAAAGAATCAACGGGGTTTATAGACCGGGGAGGAAGCAAATCATATGAATAAGCAGGAAATTCTTACAAAAATCAAGGAAGGCGGGCTTGTTGCCGTTGTGAGAGCAGACAATTCCGAAATGGCTTTTAAAATTGCCGATGCATGCATTGAGGGTGGAGTTGCCTCTATAGAAATTACATATACGGTGCCCGGTGCAACAGAAATCATTGGTGAATTAAGCAGAAGGTATTCATCGGGCCAAATCATTATAGGTGCAGGAACCGTAATGGATTCCGAGACTGCCAGAACGGCAATTCTTGCCGGTGCACAATACATTGTAAGTCCATATTTTAGTAAAGAGGTTATAAATGTTTGTAACAGGTATCAAATAGCAAGCATGCCCGGTGCCATGACGGTGAAAGAGGCAGTGGAATGTTTAGAGGCCGGTGCAGACATTATAAAGGTATTTCCGGGAGAAGTACTTGGGCCGGCTTTTATAAAGGCTGTTAAAGGACCAATACCTTATGCTGTTATGATGCCTACCGGAGGAGTAACACTTGAAAACACAGGTGAATGGATAAAGGCAGGAGCAGTGGCTGTAGGAGTTGGAGGAAATCTTACTGCAGGTGCCAAAAAAGGTGATTACAATTCAATAACCCAACTGGCAAAGCAATTTATTGATGAAATAAAGAAGGCCAGAAATCAGAAATGAAATTAAGAATAAGAAATAGAATAACAATTTTTATGGAGGTACTATAATGTCAAGAGTTGTATGTTTTGGAGAAATAATGCTTAGACTTTCACCACCCGGTTATTTAAGGTTTAATCAGGCTTCGTCCTTTGACGTAACATATGGCGGAGGAGAGGCTAATGTAGCGGTATCACTTGCCAATTACGGAATAGATTCGGCATTTGTAACAAAGGTACCTGACAACCCTATAGGGCAGGCAGCTATAAATGAACTTAGAAAATACGGAGTAAATACAGAATTCATAGCAAAAGGGGGAGAAAGGCTAGGGATATATTTCATTGAAAAGGGTGCATCTCAGAGACCTTCTAAAGTTGTATACGACAGAAGCAACTCTTCAATTGCCACGGCCACAAGTCATGATTTTGATTGGGATAAAATATTTGACAAGGCAGAGTGGTTCCATTTCACAGGCATAACACCTGCTCTCGGTGTAAATTCAATGATATTGACAAAAGAAGCATGCAAGGCTGCTAAGGACAAAGGGCTTATGATAAGCTGCGATCTTAATTACAGGAAAAATCTCTGGTCGCCTCAAAAAGCAGGGCAGATTATGGGTGAATTGATGGGATATGTGGATCTTTGTATAGCGAATGAGGAGGATGCCGAAAAGGTCTTTGGAATAAAAGCCGAGGGCTCCGATATATCGGGAGGCAAGCTAAGCCGTGAAGGTTATAAAGAGGTTGCAAGGAAGCTAATTGAAAGGTTCAATTTTAAGAAAGTGGCCATAACATTGAGGGAGAGCATAACGGCTTCGGATAACAATTGGGCTGCAATGCTTTATGATGGGAACGAGTATTACTTCTCAAAAAGCTATCCTGTTCATATTGTAGATAGAGTCGGAGGCGGCGATGCTTTTGGCGGCGGGCTTATTTATGCCATTCTTAACCTATATAATATGCAGGAGACAATTGATTTTGCTGTAGCAGCCTCATGTCTCAAGCATTCTATTGAAGGTGATTTTAACCATGTAAGTATAAATGAGGTAAGAAATCTTATGAATGGAGACGGATCGGGAAGGGTTCAAAGATGATCTGGAGGAGCGTATGAAAAATATAAACGAGTTGGTACAGGTAGTCGAGAAGGCAGTTCGAACTGTGAAGATAACGGATATTCACACCCATCTTTTTTCTGAATGCTTTGGCAGTCTGTTTCTTTATGGAATAGACGAGCTGTTGACATATCATTATTTGGTTGCAGAAGCAATGCGACAAATAGATATGGATGCTCCAAGCTTTTACAGCATGAGTAAAAGTGATCAGGCACAGTGCGTCTGGGATGCTTTATTCATAAAAAATTCGCCTGTAAGTGAACCGGCAAGATCCATTATAACCATATTTAACAAGCTTGGACTTGATGTAAATAATAAAGATTTAAACTATTACCGTGAATATTTTAGAACCGTGCCGCTAAAAGATCATATAGACAGAGTGTTTGACATAGCCTCTCTAAAATGTGTTGTTATGACTAACGATCCCCTTGATAAAATTGAAAATGCGGTTTGGGAGAGCGGGTATGTTAAAGATGACAGGTTTAAATCATCTCTTAGAGTTGATAGAATATTAAATGATTGGGAAAATTCTTGTCTGCAGCTTAAAGAGATGGGATTTGATGTGCACAGGGATTTGTCGGGAAATACCGTTGAGGAAATAAAAAGGTTTCTTATTGATAGCATAGACAGGATGGAAGCATTGTACTGTGCCGTGTCTCTGCCACCTGATTTTAGCATGCTTGACGGTTCCGTAAGGACTGAAATTATAGAAAGCTGCATTTTACCGGTGTGCAGGCAGAAAAATATGCCTTTTGCTTTAATGATTGGGGTAAAACGTGCTGTTAATCCGGAATTGGGGCTGGCCGGAGATTCTCTTGCTAAAGCTGATATTAAAGAACTGGAATATATTTGCTCCAAATATAAAAACAATAAATTTCTCGTTACATTATTATCTCTTGAAAATCAGCATGAGTTGGTTATCACGGCAAGAAAGTTCAGCAACTTGATGATTTTTGGGTGTTGGTGGTATCTAAACTCACCCTATATTATAGATCAAATTACAAGAATTAGATTGGAGTGGCTGGGAACATCTTTTATACCTCAGCATTCCGACTGCCGTGTATTTGAGCAGCTTATAAGCAAGTGGGAACATTCTAAGACTGTGATTTCAAAGGTTCTTGCCGAAAAATACGGCGAACTTGCGGAAATGGGCTATAATGTTACTGAGGAACAAATTTTAAGGGATGTAGAGAATTTGTTTGGCGGCAACTTCTGGAGATTTTGCAGCAGGTGATTTTGCTCGGACAAAGGGAGGTATTTTAATGGTACAATCGGGCAGCTATAAGTGCTGGTTGGGATATAAGAAACTTAAAGATAGAAATTGTGTTGAAAAATATTTGAAATGGTGTAATAATATTGTTATATTGGAGGATACACCGATCATCAAATCTGCATTGACTGAAATATGTACGGGCATAGAAGGAATGCTCGGTATAAAACCCAATATATCCAGGTCCATTGATAAGTTGTCCTATATATTTATGGGAACACTGGAAAGTCTCAACACAATCGATAATTATGTCGATAATCGTGTCGATATAAATGATAAAAATAGCATAGATGATGAAGGTTTTATAATAAAGTCTGTTAAGAATTGTGACAAAGACATTATAATTGTTGCCGGAAAAACCGACAGGGGAGTGCTTTACGGCACGTTTACCCTTCTAAGACTTATTGCCACCAATACGGAGCTTGATGGGATTATGAGGCTGGAGAATCCTTCTAATCCATTAAGGATCATTAATCATTGGGATAATATTGATGGCAGTGTTGAAAGAGGCTATGCGGGGAAATCGATATTCTTTAAAGATAATGAAATTACAAAAGACTTAAAAAGAGTAAGAGACTATGGAAGGTTGTTAGCATCCATAGGTATTAACGGTATAGCTATAAATAACGTTAATGTACATAAAGTTGAAACCAGGCTCATAACGAAGGAGTATCTTCCGTATGTTGCAAGCGTGGCGGACATATTCAGAGAATATGGAATAAAAATATACTTAAGCATCAATTTTGCGGCTCCAATGGAGATCGGGGATATTAATACAGCCGATCCTTTTGATGATGACGTTAGGAAATGGTGGAAAAGTAAGGCTGAGGAAATTTATAGCCATATACCCGATTTTGGAGGCTTTTTGGTAAAAGCCGATTCCGAGTTCAGACCAGGGCCCTTTACATACAACCGCAACCATGCAGATGGTGCCAATATGCTGGCAGAAGCCCTTAAGCCTCATGGCGGCATAGTAATATGGAGATGTTTCGTATATAATTGTCTTCAGGATTGGCGTGACAGAAAAACAGACAGGGCAAAGGCTGCATATGATCATTTTATGCCACTTGACGGTATGTTTCACGATAATGTGGTACTGCAGATAAAGAACGGCCCAATGGACTTCCAGGTGAGAGAGCCGGTATCTCCTTTATTCGGAAGACTTAAAAAGACCAATACAATCCTTGAACTTCAGATCACACAGGAGTATACGGGGCAGCAAAAGCACCTATGCTATCTGGTTCCGATGTGGAAGGAAGTGCTGGAATTTGATACATATGCAATGGGAAAAGGTTCTAATGTAAAAAATATTGTAAACGGGAAGACTTTTAACAATAAATACGGAGGAATTGCGGCTGTTGGAAACGTAGGGGATGACATGAACTGGACCGGATTTCAACTGGCCCAGTCAAACCTATACGGATTTGGACGATTGTGCTGGAATCCCGATTTGTCAAAAGAGGAGATAACCGATGAGTGGATAAAATTAACTTTTTCTGCCGACAAAGCTGTAGTCGATACTATCTCGAATATGCTTTTAAGCTCATGGAGGATATACGAGAATTATACATCGCCTCTTGGTATAGGATGGATGGTAAATCCGAACCACCACTATGGCCCTAATGTTGACGGGTATGAGTATGACAAATGGGGGACATACCATCGTGCCGATTGGAAGGGAATAGGTGTTGATCGTACCGTAAAAAACGGAACGGGATATGCCGGACAATATTACAAAGAGAATGCACAAATGTATGAGGACATTAATACATGCCCTGAAGAGCTTTTGTTGTTTTTCCATCATGTCCCTTACACACACAGGCTAAAATCCGGTGAGACCGTAATACAACATATATATAACACTCACTTTGAAGGAGTGGAGCAGGCAATTAATTTGAAGGAACAGTGGCAGAGCATTAAGGAATTTATTGATTGCGACATTTATCAGCATGTTCTTAAAAGGCTGGAAGGACAAATTGAGCATGCAAAGGAATGGCGTGATGTAATTAACTCATATTTTTATAGAAAGACAGGAATAAAGGATGAATTGGACAGAACAATCTATTAATTATTAGGAGGCCTTTATGCAAGAGATACCCGATTACAAAAACACAAAATTAAGCTTTGAAGAAAGAGCAAAGGATTTAGTATCTCGAATGACACTTGAGGAAAAGGTGACCCAAATGCTTCATGAGGCTCCGGCCATACCGCGTTTGGGAATTCCGTCCTACAACTGGTGGAATGAAGCATTGCACGGGGTAGCAAGGGCCGGAACGGCTACCATGTTTCCTCAAGCAATCGGAATGGCTGCAACATTTGATGAAGAACTTCTTTTTAAGGTTGCGGATGTGATATCAACGGAGGGAAGGGCAAAATTCCATGAGTTTCAAAGAAGGGGGGACCATGATATATACAAGGGTCTGACCTTCTGGTCGCCAAATGTAAACATATTCAGGGATCCAAGATGGGGAAGAGGGCATGAGACATATGGAGAGGACCCGTATTTGACAGGAAGACTGGGAGTAGCATTTATTAAAGGCTTGCAGGGCAATGATCCAAAATATCTCAAGTCCGCCGCATGTGCAAAACACTTTGCGGTACACAGTGGCCCTGAGAGTAAAAGACACGAATTTAATGCAATTGCATCAAAAAAAGATATGATGGAGACATATCTTCCGGCTTTTAAGGAATGTGTGAAGGAAGCTAATGTTGAGGCGATTATGGGTGCTTATAACCGTACAAACGGGGAGCCATGCTGCGGAAGCCGGACACTGCTTAAAGAAACTTTAAGGGAAAAATGGGGCTTTAAAGGTCATGTAGTATCGGACTGCTGGGCTATAAAGGATTTCCATGAATACCATATGGTTACAAAAACAGCACCCGAATCGGTAGCTTTAGCTGTAAATAACGGATGCGATCTCAATTGCGGAAACATGTATATAAATCTTTTAATAGCACACAAGGAAGGTCTTGTAACTGAGGAAACAATAGATGAAGCTGTGACAAGGCTTATGGTCACAAGGATGAAGCTTGGATTGTTTGATGATCCTTCTGAGGTACACTACACAAAAATACCTTATGAGATGAATGACTGCAGGGAACACAGAGAGTTTGCATTGGAGGTGTCAAAGAAATCACTTGTTTTATTGAAAAATGAAAACAATATACTTCCTCTCGATAAGAATAAAATTAAATCAATAGCGGTTATAGGGCCAAATGCCGACAGCAGAGATGCATTGATAGGAAACTATTTCGGTACTGCATCGGAGTACGTAACTGTTTTGGAAGGAATCCGCGAATTTGTATCAGAGGACATAAGAATAAATTATTCATCAGGCTGTCATTTGTATAAAGAAAAATCCAGTCTTGCACAGCCAAGAGACGGGTTTGCAGAGGCTTTGGCAGCGGCTGAAATGTCGGATATAGTCATTATGTGCCTGGGGCTTGATGCAACCATAGAAGGGGAGCAGGGTGATGTCTCCAATGAGTATGCAGGAGGAGATAAAATACATTTAAACTTCCCGGGACTTCAACAGGAGCTGTTAGAAGCTGTTCATAAGACAGGAAAGCCTATCATATTAATTCTCCTTTCAGGTAGTGCACTTTCGGTAACATGGGCTGATGAAAATGTACCGGCAATAATACAGGCATGGTATCCGGGTGCTCAGGGAGGAAGGGCAATTGCATCCATGCTGTTTGGAGAATTCAGTCCGGCAGGAAAACTTCCCGTTACGTTTTACAGAACCACTGAAGAGCTTCCCGATTTTGAAGATTATTCCATGGAAAACCGTACGTATAAGTACATGAAAAACCCAGCACTTTATCCTTTCGGATATGGCCTAAGTTATACAAAATTCTTATATAGCGGACTTAAACTTTCTAAGGATAAGATTAATGCAGGTGAAAAAATAAAATGCAGTGTTAATGTGAAGAATATCGGAAACTATGAATCCGATGAAGTAGTGGAGCTTTATCTTAAGGACGTTGAGGCAAGCTGTCTTGTTCCAAGATGGAAGCTTGCGGGTTTCAAAAGGATTCATCTCAAGCAGCAGGAGGAAATGAATGTTGAATTTGAAATAAAGCCCGAGCAAATGGCTTTGGTTGATAATGAGGGCAAAATTATATTGGAGCCCGGATTGTTTGAAGTGTTTGTGGGCGGAAGCCAGCCTGATGAAAGAAGTGAGAGCTTAACGGCCACAAAAGTTCAGAGAGCCCAATTTGAAGTTGTGGGAAATGCAATGGAGCTTGAATAAATTTAATGGAGATTGAATGATATATAAGGCCACTTTTCACCCATTGGTGTTTTGTGGCCTTAAATTTTTCCTCTATATTTCAACAAACCATTTGTTCTCATGGTTTTGATATAAAAAAACCCTTTTGCCGTCTATAAGGCATGAATAACGATTGCCCTGCACACCTATTTTCAGGGAAGCACCTTTGACGGGCTTGCTTGCTCTATCCACACAATAAACCTTATCTTCACCGTCAACATTCATTTTTATTTTAAGAGGTATTATTTCGCCATCAAGATTAAAATGGGCAATGACCTCGGCACTTATTTTATTCATATGAAACACCTACCTAAAGTATGATATGGGAAAAATAACATTATCCTCTATGGGATTGGCGTTTAAGTCTTTATTCTTAAGTAAGAGCGCTCTTTGTACGGAATAATGGCCAAACCTCTTTCTTATCTCATCAATGCTGTATTCCAGTTGCTCTTTCTTTTTCTTATGCTTTTCATCATCAAAAATACTTAGCTGCATATTGGTATCGGCCGTAACCAGGTCGGTAGCCCTTACTCCAATACTGCGGATGGGCTTTTCCCAGGTATAGTTTTTAAGAAATATTTCATAAGCCTTTTGTGCTATAACATTTGCGATACAGCTATAGTCCGATAGTTGTGCCTGTCTGTCAAAGCTTTGCAGTTGGTTATCCCGCACATAAATTTGAATTGTTCTGCTTTTAAAGTTATGTCTCCGTAGCCGTTCTGCAACGCTTTCGGATAAAACATATAAAAGTATTTTTACATCTTCATTATTTACAAGGTCGCGGGGCGTTGTCATGCTGTTGCCTATTCCCTTAATGACTGAATCAAAATCTGACTTTGCGACAGGGGTTTCGTCAAAACCGTTGGCAAATGTCCAGAGATATTCTCCCCATTTGCCTAAGTACTTTTTAAGAAAGCCTATGTTCAGGTTGGCAAGATCGCCTATTGTATAAACTCCTATATTCATGAGTTTTCTACATGTAGCTCTTCCGACATAAAGTAAGTCTGACACAGGTAGCGGCCAAACCTCTTTTTTAAAGTTATCACGAGTAATAACAGTTGTTGCATCGGGCTTTTTTATATCACTGCCCAGTTTTGCAAAAATCTTATTGTATGAAACACCTATGCTGCATGTTATGCCCAGTTCATTTTTCATTCGCTCTCTGATTTCATTTGCAATTTTCTCTCCCGAACCGAATAATTTTGATGATTCCGTTACGTCAAGCCAGCATTCGTCAATACCAAAGGACTCAACAAGATCTGTGTAGTAATTGTATATGTTCCTTGCCTCTTTGCTGAAATATAAGTAAAGCTTATAATTCGGAGGCAGTACAACTAAATCGGGACATTTCTGTTTTGCCTGCCATATAGCTTCCCCGGTCTTAATACCATGCTTTTTCGCCAATATGTTCTTTGTCAATATGATACCATGTCTCTGCTCAACAGATCCTCCAACTGCAACCGGCTTATCTCGTATTTCGGGATTATGTAAGCATTCAACAGTGGCATAAAAGCTATTAAGGTCAGAATGAAGTATTATCCTTTCCATATGATTCCACCATCCATGACGAACATGTGTTCTATAAGAATTATATGGCGAAAAATTATTCTTGTAAAGGCCTAATTGTATTTATAGTATAGTACTATCTAATCTCTAGATAGTTTGGCAGTTTATTGATGCATGAGTTAATGTATGGTAATATATAACTGATAGTATAGAAGTTATTTTAAATAGAGCGTTGAAAAAATGCTATTGTTTAGGGAGAACATTATAAATGAGAAGAAAGTTTAAGTATCATAACAATAATACATATGCTTTAAACCCATTGGAAGTGAAAGTATGAAGATAATGCATGTAAGATTGGCAACAACTCAAGATGCGGAATCCATAATTAATTTGTATCAAACACTTATAGGCACACCGGGTTGTGCATGGAGTAAGGAATATCCTACCATGGCAGTGGTGCAAAACGATATTGCCAACAATTCTTTATATTGTATGTGTGATGAAAACAATAATATAATTGCAGCAGCTTCTGCAGGATGTACAATAATGATTGGTATTGTTATGAAATGTTATTGCAAGATTAATTTACCAAGGTTAATTTATATGGTTTTGGCCTTTATATTTCTGTACTCACCGGGGGTTATGCCGACATATTTTTTAAAGAACCTGTTAAAGCTCTGATTGTTGTTATATCCTAAGCTGAGTGCAATTTCATTTATAGTCATATTTGTTTGTCTGAGTAATCGTTGTGCTTCCTCTATTCTTAAATTATTTATGTAGTTTACAATATTTTCTCCGGTTTCATCATTGAATATCTTACGGACATGTGAATAGCTTAATCCAACATGCTCAGCCAGCATATTTATATCGATATCTTTCTTATAGTTTTTATGTATGTAATTGAGTATATTTGTGATATGTGTTTTATTGTCGGCTTTCGGCTTTTCGCAATATTCAATGATTCTAAGGTATATTTTAGCCAGCCATAAGCTGACCTCATCCAATGTTTCCATTTCTGTAAATTGATTGTATATATTAAAGTCATTACCAAATATATCGCTGACGCTTATGTTTAAATCAAGGAGATACTTTATGGTGCTTCCAAGAAGTTGATTGATTATTAGAATAACATTGTCATATGTCAGCTTTTTATTCTCCTTAATATCGTTGAAGAAATCACTTAATGAATTTATCAGAGCTTCTTTAGAACAGGCATCAACATAGTTTAAAATCTGTTTTTCAAATGTAAAAGGATAATAATATTTGCTGTTTCCGGTATATACATCTTCATTTGTTATAATGGCCCCATGGCCCTTCATAAACCTGAGCTTTAACAGATTCTGTGCATCAAAATAGGATGTTTTGACATCGGCCAGGTTATCGTAAATATTTCCAACACTAAAAGTAACGGAACTGTCTATTACCTTGGCTACTTCTTTTTGTATCATGCCGAATTTTTGCTCCAACGAAGAAACTGTTTTAGTATAATCGGAAGTATCGGGGTTCATGATAAGCACGATTTTATCTTTTTCCATAACAAGCCCCGAACACGGAATTGATTCTGAAATTACGCTTTCTGCAGTACTTAATATTGCAGTTTTTAAATAATACTGCTGGTCGTTTGAAAAGTTGGACACAAAATTTTTAAAACGGTCGATAGATATAATTGCACAAACAAAATATTGATTGTGAAACATATCATTATGTTCATCGCCTTCAGATGTCCTGCCTTTGAGTAAACCCAACAAGTAATTTTCTCTAAGATGCCTGATATTTTTTTCAATGGTATTGAAAAGCTGATCTTCTTGCTTCATTAATGAATCGAATGCTTTTGATAAAAGGGCCAGTTCGTTTTCGTTGCCTATTATGTCTATGCCTTTACGGTTTTTGATGTCGTTTACAAGCCTTTTAACAGGGTTGTAAAGCTTTCGTGAAATGAAATATGAGGAAAATATGCCTATAACCAGCAATACAAGGCATGTATATATTATAAGCATCCTTATTGAAGTAAATGTATCGGTAAGGTTGTCAAGTGAAAATTTACCTACAAATATCCAGTCGTTAAAATCTGATTTTAAGTAAGTTACCAGAAACTTTTGGCTGTCAATTCTTGTGATAAAAGAGCTCTCCTGTTCATTGCCGGCTATTATGCTGCTTATATAATCCCTGGAGGATATGTCGGAGCCTACAATGGACTTATCAATATCTGTAACGGTAAAACCTTTGGAATTAACAATGCTTATACTTCCTTCACTTTCAGAATTATTGCTGTTAATCAATTTGCTTAATGCATCTTCATATACATTTACTACAATTGCTCCGCTTAAGTTTGTTGTGTACGGTGTAAGAGGGTACACATAGGAAAGAATGTAGCTTGATGAAGTTGAAAAATTTTGTGTATTTGCTTCGTTTAAGGTACTGTTGTTTAAATACCTTTTAGTGGCCAGCCTTGGGCTCAGCCATGCTATAGGTTCATTAGAATACTTGCTGGACTTGTATTCCTTAATCCAGATTGTATCATCAAAGTCTTCCTTAAGGCACACATCTTCATTTGTTATAACATAGTTTGAATTATCCAAATACAAATATACTGAGTGATATCGATCATTTGTGTTGACAACTCCTGCAAGCATATCTTGTATTCTGTACATTATAAAAAGCTCTTCTTTATCTTTTGAATTTGCCTGAAAATTGGTATAGTCGTAGAAATTAGTGAGGTTGCCGTCTAAAGCAATACGTAAAGCATCCTTGCGTACAGTGTCGGTTAACAAATCTGTGACGCTTTTAGATACTTTTAACTTGGCTATGCCTGAGTTGCTGATTTCAGTTTGGGAATAATTCATTATAGAATAGCTGGATAGTATAGCAACTATGATTCCACTGCAATAACTCCTGTTAAAAACAGGTAATATCGATCTTTGAAAA
>DAOOVO010000055.1:0-26230 GCA_035370245.1 Pseudobacteroides sp. | reverse complement strand
GTCAGTTTCTCCCAACTTCTGCGCCTCTGCCTTTTGTGACAGCTTTGTTAGTTTACCATAACTGCAAATTAAAGTCAATAATTTTTTGCTTATTTTTTAAGCTATTCGATTGATTTTCTAACAAAGTGCCCTTCTATTTTATCTCACTTATTTTCCTTTGTCAATCCCATTTTCCCATCTTTTACTCTATAATTGTTCTCGATTATTCATTAATAATAATGAGCTTAGCATAAAAAAAAGATTTTCATATTCCGTATATTTAACGAAACAGAAAATCCATTTGCTTTACAGGTTAGGGCATCAACCTTTAAATAATCAAGAATATTATACTTCCCTGACCGTCGTTTATAATTTTCTCTATTGTCTTTTTTAGTTTCTTCCTTGCATTTTCCGGCATTGCCGTAAGCTTGGAATCCAATTGCTCCTCTACAAGGCTTGACAGCGGCTTCCCAAACATTTCAGCCTGCCAGATGCTTTGAGGATTTTCTTTCATTTGCTCGGTCAGGTAATTCAATAAATCTTCGCTTTGGGCTTTGCTTCCTATTACGGGTGATATTTCGGTATTGATTCCTGCATTGAATATATGCAGGGACGGAGCCTGGGCTTTGATTCTTATTCCGTATCTGCCGCCTTCTTTGAAAACTTCCGGAGACTCAATTATCATATCATTTACTGTGGGTGTCACATACCCGTATCCCTTAGTTTTGGCATCATTTATGGCCGCTTCAACACGGCTGTAATTCTTTCTTGTTTTTGATAAGTCTCCAATAAGTTTCAGAATCTGATGCTCGCCTGTAATTTCTTCTCCGGCAAGCTCGCTGATTATTTTGTAATAATAAGAATTATCCAAATCGACTGTTAAATTGATTTTTCCTGTCCCCAGTTCTATGTCCTTAACATAATAGTCTTCAACATAATCATTTTCCTCGGAGAATATGTTTTCGGCATTAAAATCGCTTAGTTTATAACAGCCTTCAAACTCATCCATCAGGGTATTTATCAGGTCCTTTTTCAAGGAATAATCATAAGACAAGCCGTCAAACCACTTAGGAAGGTTCACGTTGATTTCCTTAATCGGGAATTCATAAAGAACATTTTCCAAGACATCCTCAATATCATCGGTCTTTAAATTCATACAATCCACAACAAGTACCGGTGCCTCATATTTTTCTTTTAACTGGGCGGATAATGCAACCGTATTTTCATTGTCAGGATGAGTAGTATTTAAAATAATAACGAAAGGCTTATTGATTTCTTTCAGTTCTCTTACCACTCTCTCTTCAGCCATTATATAATTGTCTCTGTTTATGTCGGTAATGCTTCCATCGGTTGTTACCAATACTCCAATAGTAGAATGGTCCTTGATTACCTTCCTTGTACCTATCTCTGCAGCTTCAGCAAAGGGTATGGGGTCAGCGTGCCAGGGAGTGCTTACAAGCCTCGGCATTTCACCTTCCATGTTTCCTATGGCTCCCGGGATCATGTACCCTACACAGTCAATAAGTCTTAATTTTGCTTTTATGTTATTGTTAAATGTAACTTCTACCGCTTCGCCCGGTACAAACTTAGGCTCAGTAGTCATAACGGTCTTGCCTGTACCGCTTTGAGGCATTTCATCCTTTGCCCTTTCCTTGGTATATTCATCTACAATATTAGGCAGCATCACATTTTCCGAGAATTTTCTTATGAACGTTGACTTGCCTGTCCTCACAGGTCCCACAACCCCCAGGTATATTTCACCCTTGGTCCTTTTGGCTATATCTTCGTAAATATCTATATTAGTTATAATAATCCCTCCCCCTGTAATATCCACTATCATATACAATTAATTTATATGCCTTGTTCAACTTTTTATTCCAAAAAAACAAAAAAAGAATATAAGGTGGCGATTTATATTCTTCTTTTTCTCTTTAATTAAGATAGAACTGTTTTATGACACTGTTCTGTCCCTATATCATTCAACAGGACACTTTTAAAGTTTTTCTTCTTTTTTGTCTCTTAACATTAATTTATTTACTGTTTCTTTTACATCCGCATTGTTTTCCAAAACATCGTACATGGCATCCACAATGGGCATATCTACATTCAATTTTTTTGATAATTCATAGGCTGCATAAGTGGTTGGAATCCCTTCAACAATCATTCCTACCTTCTTAATTGCTTCATCTTTGGTATAACCTTGCCCTATAAGGTATCCCGCGTTCCAGTTTCTTGAATGCTTGCTTGTACAAGTAACTATCAGGTCCCCGATTCCCGTAAGCCCGTAAAATGTGTGTATGTCGGCACCCATGGCGATACCAAGCCTTGCTATTTCAACAATTCCTCTGTTCATAAGAGCAGCCTTTGCATTGTCTCCATAACCAATCCCATCAGATATTCCGGCACCTAAAGCAATTATATTCTTAAGGGCTCCTCCAAGTTCAGCTCCCCTTACGTCATCATTTGTATATACCCTGAAATATTCTGACATGAAAATATCCTGAAGTTCTTCCCCAACTGCCTTGTCTTCACATGCAATGGTTATAGCCGTTGGCATGGACAAACCTACTTCCTCCGCATGGGAAGGTCCGGATAAAACAGCAAATATGGAGTTTTTGGTTTCTTCTCTTACAATGTCGGAAACTAAACTCAAGGAACCTATCTCAATGCCCTTTGAAGCATTTACTATAATTTTTCCGTTTTTATATTCATCCTTGATTTGTCTTAAAACTCCCCTGACTATTTGAGTAGGTATAACCAACAGCAAAATCTCAGTTGTTTTGGCTGCTTCGTTTATATCGGAAGTGAATAGGACATTTTCAGGTATTTTTACATTTGGTAAGTATTTTTTGTTGACCCGGTTCTCGGATAATTCCTTGCACTGTTTCTCATCCCTCAGCCATACTGTAACCTTGTGTCCGTTTTCGGATAAAAGTTTGGAAAGAGCCGTACCCCAGCTTCCCCCTCCAAGTACTGATATTTTTTTGTTCAAAACATCATCTCCTAAAACTTATTTTCGATTCCTTTTATCAGTCTCTTTATATTGTCCTTATGCCTGAATATGGACATGCTTGCCAGAAAAAGAGTAAATAAGAAAAAGTTAAGAGTGAGCGGTCGAATAAAAATAATAGCTACAAAGGGTGCAAATGCCATTCCCAATATCGAGCCCAAGGATACCGTTCTTGTTATTACAATTATAATTACGCCTATAATCACGCATATCAGGGTTAGCTTAGCATTAACAAAAAGCATGACACCTATGGTTGTCGCTACCCCTTTTCCCCCTTTAAACCCAAGAAGTATCGGCCAGTTATGGCCTATAATGGCAAATGCACCTGCCAAATAAGCTCCTGTATTACCGGCAACATATCTTCCCAGCAAAACTGCAGCAACACCCTTTAAAACATCCCCCATAAAAACCATTGCCCCAACCTTTATGCCGAATATTCTAAAGGCATTTGTTGCACCTGCATTGCCGCTTCCATATTCTCTTACGTCTTTTTTGGCAATAATTTTCCCCAATATGTATGCAAATGATATGTCACCTATGAAATATGATACGATTGCCAATATAATGTATTTCATACTGCCTCCGCTAAACTGTATAAAGCTATCATCAATTATTTTCGCTTCTGTTTCTGAATTCGATTATAATCGGTGTCCCCTTGTATTCAAAGGATTCCCTTATTTTATTCTCAAGGTATCTTTCATATGAAAAATGAACAATTTCCTTGTCATTTACAAATATTATAAACTTGGGCGGATTTACGGCAACCTGGGTACCGTAATAAATCTTAAGCCTTTTCCCTTTTACCGTTGCGGGTTGATTCATGAGGACGGCCTCAGTAAGGATATCATTTAAGACTCCCGTTGATATTCTCAAATTCCTGAAAGAGTATACTTCATCAACGGTATCAAGTATCTTGTTTACCCTCTGCCCTGTGCGGGCTGATACGGTCAATATGGGTGCATATGAAGCATAGGCAAACTTTTGTCTTATATCGTCGGTGAATTCCTTGAAAGTCTTGTTATCCTTTTCTATGAGATCCCATTTGTTGACGGCTATTATCAAGCCCTTATTGTTTTCATGAGAATACCCTGCAATTCTTATATCCTGCTCGGTGATGCCCTTATCCGCGTCTAAAACCAAAATGCATACGTCAGCTCTTTCAACTGCCGTAAAGGCTCTTAAAACGCTGTATTTCTCCACGTCTTCCAAAACCTTGCTTTTTTTCCTTATGCCCGCAGTATCAATAAGGGTGTACTTCCTGGAATCTCTTTCAAAATAGGTATCGATAGCATCCCTTGTCGTTCCCGGTATGTCGCTTACGATTACCCGTTCTTTGCCCAGTATCCTGTTAATCAAAGAAGATTTGCCCGCATTGGGCTTTCCGATAACGGCGATTTTTATCCTGTCGTCATCCTCTTCCACGTTCATTGTGTCTTTAAATTTTGAAATGATTTCATCCAGCAAATCACCTATACCCAAAGCCTCTGTGGAGGAAACGGGAACAGGATCGCCTAGTCCTAAGTTATAGAATTCATAGAGGTTGTCTTTATCCACAAACCTATCCATTTTATTAACCACAAGAATTATTTCCTTATTTGCTTTTCTGAGCATCTGGGCAACTTCTGCATCAGAAGCGGTGATACCTTCCTTGCCGTCCACCATAAAAAGTACAACATCCGCCATTTCTATGGCTATTTCAGCCTGGACCCGCATCTGGGCAAAAATCGTATCCTGGGTATTTGGTTCAATACCTCCTGTATCTATCAGGGTAAAATGCTTATCCAGCCATTCACATTCTGCATATATTCTGTCCCTGGTAACACCAGGGGTATCATCCGTTATTGATATCCGCTTTCCTGCAATTCTATTAAAAAGTGTTGATTTTCCTACATTAGGTCTGCCAACTATAGTTACTATAGGTCTTCCCATTTTTTCCCCTCCGTCTATTTAACAATTAAGCTAAGCATAGAATCTGCGCTCACATGGCAGATTTGTGCCTTGGTATTAAGTTCTCTCTCCAAATCCTTAATTTCCATGTCATCCAACATCACTTTGTTGTCATTTATCATATTGTCTGGCAGTATCAGATTTTTATAATTTTTTCCCTTAAGCTGTTCAACAATGTCCTTTCCGGTAATAAGTCCTGATACGGTTATCTTGTCACCGAAATGATTATTTATGATTTTAACAACATTTATTTTTACATTTACCCTGCTCATAATTTTTTCGGCCAATTCAACCATTAATTCATAAGCAGCCACCCCGGTTACAAAAGTAACTTCATTCATGAGTACTCTTTCATACCTTAGGTTTTCAAGTTTTTCCTCCACTTGGCTTTTAAACAACCTGCACATGCCTATTCCGTTTTCCAGCTGATTAAAATCTTCATACGCTTCATATGGAGGAAAGTCATACTGGCTGAGTATATAGAATTCATCAGCTATGAAGACAAACCTTGTGTTAATTTTCTTAAGCAGCTTTTCCTGGATTTCTGTAACCTGCTTTACAACATCCCGCGCACTTTCTTTATCGAAAGGCTTAAGTTCCAAGAGCTTTTTCCTGTGCTTGGTAAGTCCCACGGGAACAACGGCCACGCTTCTAAGACCCGGGTGAAGTGAAGACAAGTCATTTATGGTATTAGTAAGTTCCTCCTTATCATTAACATCCCTTACCAGCACAATCTGGCAATCAACTGTAATCTGAGCATCAATCAGTCTTTTTAAACTATGAAGGATATCCATATCCTTGTCGTTACCCATCATGTATTTTCTCAGTTCAGGGTTGCTGGTGTGAACGGATACCTTAATGGGACTTATTCTGTACTTAATAATTCTTTCAAATTCATCATCCGTTAAATTCGTCAGGGTGATGAAATTACCGTACAGAAAAGAAAGCCTCGAATCATCATCCTTAACATAAAGGGTTTTTCTCATACCTTTAGGCAATTGGTCTATAAAACAAAAAATGCACTTATTGGAACATACCTTTATATTATCCATTAAAGGATTTTCAAATACTATTCCTATATCTTCGTCGTATTCTTTTTCAATTTCAAGTTCCCAAATTTCTCCGTCCTTCTTTTTTATTTCAAGATTTACAAAGTTGTCAGAAATCTGGTACTTATAGTCTATATAATCCTTTATTAATGAGCCGTTTACGGTTAACAGCTCATCTCCCGGCTCAATTTCCAGTTCTTCAGCTATACTGTTTTTTAATACCTTAACAATAATGTTTTTCATATCTTTCCTTTTCATAGCACAAGACCAAGGTCTTTGCTTCCTTTGTTGTATTCATTATAGCAAACATAATATGCTCCCGCAATGTTATTTTTGACCTGGTCTCGGAAGGTCTGTGCCTAAATGGTAAATATTGAAATAAAAGGAAGCAGTATTTGAAATTATATTGCATGAATAGTAATTTTTGTTATAATATAATAATCTAGCAATTACCAAATAAAATACATTGAGAGGTCTGTTATGAAATTTAATGACTATAAATATGTAAGACCTGATTATGATGATGTAAAAGAAAAGTATCTAAGTTTAATCAAAGATTTCAGCCAGTCAAAAACCGCTGATGAACAATATTCTTTCCTTAAAAAAATAAATGCCTTGTCAAGGAATATAGAGACCATGGCACAATTGGTCTATGTTCGCAATTCCATCAATACTGCAGATGAATTTTATGATGTAGAGAAGGACTACATGGATATGACATCACCCCATTTCCACGGTCTGAGGGTTGAATTTTACAAGCAGCTCATAAATTCTAAATTTAAAGAAGAGCTAAAAGAAAGGATTCATCCTCAGCTTATTACTTTGGCGGAAATGGAGGTAAGATCATTCTCCGATGAAGTAATTCCCTTGATGCAGGAAGAAAACAAACTTATCAGCGAATATGATAAGCTTGTGTCATCCGCCAGGATAGAATATGACGGGAAAATATTAAATTTATCTCAAATGCAGCCTTACATGGAGTCAAAAGACAGGAAAATAAGAAAAGAAGCCCATGAAAAATGGAGCGGTTTTTTTAAGGAAAACGAGGCGAAATTCGACCTGATATACGACAAATTGGTGAAGACAAGAACCCAAATAGCCTTAAAACTAGGATTTAAAAACTTCATTGAACTGGGCTATTTAAGAATGGGCAGATCAGATTACAACTCAAAAGATGTTGAAAAATTCAGGGGCCATGTATTGAAATACCTGGTGCCCATTTCCAATGAATTAAGAGAAAGACAGGCAAAACGCATTGGTGTAGATAAATTCAAATATTATGATATACCCTTTAATTTTATGTCCGGAAATCCGGCTCCAAAGGGAAATAAAGAATGGATAATGGAGCGTACCAAGAAGATGTATGAGGAGCTGTCTCCCGAAACCGGTGAATTCATCAACATGATGATTGATAAAGACTTATTTGACCTTGAAACAAAGCCCAATAAGCAGGCCGGAGGATATTGCACCTACCTCTACGATTACGGCAGTCCCTTCATCTTTGCAAACTTTAACGGAACCCAGGATGATGTAACCGTTGTTACCCACGAGGCCGGTCATGCTTTTCAAACATACCAAAGCAGGCATTTTGACGCTCCCGAATACAGCTTCCCCACTTCTGAAGCTGCCGAAATCCATTCCATGAGCATGGAATTCATAACATGGCCCTGGATGGAGTCATTCTTTGAAAAAGACACTGATAAGTTTAAATTTTTCCACCTGTCGGATTCCCTGTGCTTTATCCCCTATGGAGTGACCGTTGACGAATTCCAGCACATCATATATGAATCACCGGATATGACTCCTGATGAAAGAAAAAAGGCATGGAGGGATACAGAAAGAAAATATACCCCCTATAAGGATTATTATGACAATGATTTTTTAGATAAGGGCACTTATTGGTTTAAGCAGGGCCATATATTTTCATCTCCCTTTTACTACATCGACTATACCCTTGCTCAAATTTGCTCATATCAGTCTTGGTTAAGGTTTCAGAATGACAGAAAAAAAGCATGGGAGGACTACCTGAAAATATGCAAAATCGGTGGGAGTCAGTCCTTCCTTCAAATATTAAAATCCAGTAATTTGGAAAGTCCTTTCAAAGAAGAAACCATCAAAAAAGTTGCTTCAAAAATTAAAGAATACTTAGATTCTATTGACGATATGAAACTGTAAAGGTAGGGGGACAATGTGAATGTCCCCTGAATTATAAAAGGGACAGATTTCTTTTCTGCTAATACAAAAAAGAAATCTGTCCCTTTCATTAATAACAATTAGTCCGCTTGAGGGGCTTCTACCGGACATACGCTGGCGCATGCTCCACATTCAATACAAGTATCAGCATCAATTTGGTATTTATCATCACCGGCTGATATTGCGCCTACCGGGCATTCAGGTTCACATGCTCCACAGCTTATACATGCATCTGTTATTTTGTAAGCCATTTAAATTCACCTCCCCCCAATATCTGTCACCCCCTATTGTAACACTATTTGAAAATATATAAAAGGGTTTTTTATTAAAATGCTATATTATTATTTAGGTCTGCCAACTATGCGAGTAAAAAAGCAATATATAATATTGTTACACTATTAACATTTTGTGGTAATTTCGAGTGTTTATTTGGTTATTTCTTCCATCTCAAATATTAATATACTAATTAAACAAAGCAAAGAAAACCTATTTTTTATTTAAATTTAATCGCTATCGTTTTCATCTTTATTTAAAATGTATTTTTCGGATAGATTGACACTTTTTAAACAATTTGTTACAATGAATCCGACTATAATTTACAACAAGGAGATGCGTATATGGAATTATTAGAAAACATCGTAAGTTTTGTAAACGGAATTTTATGGGATTATGTACTTATTTTCGGCCTTGTAGGTATCGGCTTGTACTTTACTTTGAGATTAGGCTTCATTCAGGTAAAACGATTTGGATCTGCCGCAAAAAGGGTATTTGGAGGGGTTTTCAAAAAAGAAAAAGCCAAAGAAGGCTCAATGTCATCCTTTCAAGCACTTGCAACAAGTATTGCGGCACAAATCGGGACAGGCAATGTTGCCGGAGTTGCTACTGCAATTACAACAGGAGGGCCAGGGGCTGTATTTTGGATGTGGGTTTCTGCCTTTTTTGGAATGGCAACAATTTTCGTAGAAGCAACCTTGGCACAGAAATATCGTGAAACCGACAGGGATGGCCAATTAGTCGGCGGACCGGCTTACTATATTAAGAATGGTCTGGGAAATAAAGGTTTGGCTTCATTTTTTGCTATAGCCCTTATAATAGCCTTAGGGTTTATCGGCAACATGGTTCAGTCAAATTCAATTGCTGACGCAGTAAGCAGAGCATTTAACATACCCCAATTGGTTGTAGGTATTATAATCGCTGCTATCGCAGGACTTATTTTTATAGGTGGAATGAAGAGAATTGCATCCTTTGCCGAATTAGTAGTACCTCTTATGGCAATGGTGTACATTATAGGTGCTCTGGCAATAATGGTCCTGTTCAGGGAAAATATAGTCAACGTATTTAAAGCTATCTTTGTTGCAGCATTCAAGCCTGAAGCAATAATGGGCGGAGCTGCCGGTATAGGAGTACAACAGGCAATAAGATACGGAATAGCAAGAGGTCTGTTCTCCAATGAAGCCGGTATGGGTTCAACTCCAAACTCCCATGCTGTAGCCCATGTGCTCCATCCGGTTGAACAGGGACTTTCTGCCATGATAGCAGTATTCATAGACACCATCCTGGTATGTTCTGCGACAGCAATAGTAATTTTATCAACCGGAGCCAATGAAGCCGGATTGGTCGGAGTCGGCGTTACCCAGGAGGCTTTCAACATTGCCTTCGGTCCCATCGGGGAAAAATTCCTTGCCGTATGTTTGACTTTCTTTGCCTTTACAACCCTGGTAGGCTGGTATTACTTTGGTGAAAACAATATAAGATATTTGTTCAAAGGTAAGAATTCAATCCGGATTTATCAGATAATAGTATTGATATTCATAGTTTTAGGTTCATACCAAAAAGTTGATTTCGTATGGAACTTAGCAGATATGTTTAACGGTATCATGGTTATACCAAACTTAATAGCTATTTTCGCACTCTTTAAGGATACCAAGGGAATGCTTGAAGATTACGATGAGCAAAACCGCAAGGGTCAAAGGCTTCATTTTGATTATAAGCATCAATAAAAGAAGAAAACTGCATACTCATATGGATTTACAGAATATAAAACTATTCAATAATATAAAAAAAGTCTGCTTTTTGGACAGTGGTTCCAAGCAGACTTTTTACTCAAATAAATAGTTCATATAGGTTTTTCTTAACAGCATAACATCTGTTAATCCAATTAGATGGAATTTTTTTTAAATCCGGTATTAATACATATTTAATATTGGCATTATATGCAGCTTCTGCACCTATATCAGAATCTTCTATTATAATTGCATCATTTATGTTAACCTTTAGTTGTTGGCATATTTTTATATGTACTTCAGGATCAGGTTTGCACTTATCTACATCATCTCCACTCAAAATCATATCAAAACGATCAAAAATATTTGCTGCTTTCAATGATTCAGTTACTCTTTCTTTACATGATGAAGAAGCTACTGCCTTTTTTATTTTCTTTAAGTCCAAATAATCTAATATCTCAATAGCTCCCTTTTTTAACAAGTTTTTATCATTTTTTATTGATTCGAAAAGTGTTTTTGAATATAAATCCTTTATTTTACCGTAAGGTAAATCATTTCCAAACAAATCCTTATAGTATGATTCTCGATTGCTATTGTTGCTTCCAATTTCTTTTGCAGCAACATCAAAATCCAACCTATAGCCGAATTTCTCAAAAGCCTCCATCCAACAATTTGTTGAAATTCTCTCCGTATCAAGTAATACACCATCTAAATCAAATATTACCAGCTTAATATTTTTCAATATCATTATATCCCTCGAAACATTATTAAAATGTTGTTAAATATGAAGAAACATATACCATATAACCAGTATATGTTTCTTCTGTCATTAATGTATGCCTATTTTATAGCCTCTTCAGTATCAATATCAAACAAATGAAATCTGTCCCAATGAATCCTTAATTCAACCCTGTCTCCTGATCGTTTTTTAGATTTTGGATCCACCCGTGCAATTATTTGTTTCCCAAATTTATTCATGTACAGGTATGTTTCCGACCCCATTAGCTCTGATACTTCAACCGTTGCATTTATTGTCGAATAATGACTCTTCAGTTCATCAACCTCAGTTTCATGCAGGTTTTCAGGTCTAAATCCAACTAAAACCTTTTTATCCACGTAGCCTTTTTCTTTAAGTAGTTTTTCCTTTTCCTGACTTATATTAATTATTGTATCTTCTGATAGTACAATCTCTATTCTATCATCATTATCACGAACCAGCCCTTCTGTTATATTCATCTGGGGGCTGCCTATAAACCTGGCAACAAAAGTATTAGCAGGATAATCATACACATTTTGAGGTGTATCTATCTGTTGTATATCACCATCCTTCATAACAACTATTCTTGTGCCCATTGTCATTGCTTCTGTTTGATCATGGGTAACATAAATAAATGTAGTTTGAAGTCTTTTATGAAGCTTGGCTATTTCTGTTCTCATTTGTACTCTAAGCTTGGCATCCAAGTTAGATAATGGTTCATCCATTAAAAAGACCTTTGGCTCCCTGACCATGGCTCTTCCCAATGCAACCCTTTGTCTTTGTCCTCCGGACAAAGCCTTGGGCCTTCTATCCAATAAATCTTCGATTTCCAATATTTCCGCCGCACTTTTTACTCTTTTTGTTATTTCTTCTTTTGGAACTTTACGTAATTTTAAACCAAATGCCATGTTATCAAAAACAGACATGTGTGGATACAAGGCATAGTTTTGAAAGACCATGGCAATATCCCTGTCTTTTGGATGAACATTATTTACTAAAACATCTCCGATATATATTTCACCCTCGCTAATTTCCTCTAAACCGGCTATCATTCTAAGTGTAGTTGATTTACCACAACCTGATGGTCCTACTAATACAATAAACTCTTTATCTTCAATTTCAAGATTAAAGTTTCTTACTGCAGTAACATTGCCGGGATATACCTTTTTGACGCCTCTTAAAGATATATTGGCCATTATCATCATCCTCCCAGAGTTTATATTAGTATTCAACCTTAGTCATATATCTTCTTGTTGATAAAGGATGATTTCTTACTGAAGCAAGGTTTTCAGAAAACCTGTCCAAAACTGCAGATATTACAAATGGACTAAAATATCCTCTCAGATCCTCAGGTACTCCATACAAGGGATAATCCTTTGTATCTATTAAAACCATGTTTTTAGTATACTTGTTTGCAAAAGTTATAACCCTGTCAAGAAGCGGCCTGGTTAAATCTTCCCCTTGGAATACCAAAAGATTAGTATCTTCTTGGACTATTTCAAACGAACCGTGGAAGAATTCGCCTGCATGTACCGGTTGAGCCTTAATCCACTGCATTTCTTCCAATATACATACAGCATAAGAATAAGTCTCTCCCCAAACGGCCCCTGCCCCCAATGTCATGAAAAAGTCAGCATCCTTATATTTTAAAGCAAATTGTTCAGCTTTTTCTTCTGCTAAATTTTTGATATTTACCATGTTGTCCGGAAGCGTGGCCAGAGCGTCCATCATATCATCATATTTGTCATAATTATCTGTATGCTTTATTAAATTAAACACAATTTGATAAAGCATGATTAATTTAGAATCAGTAACGCCGTTTTTAGCTGCATTTGCAAATACAAAGTCAACACTTTGCCCAAGAGGAGAATCGGCTTCGCCGGTAAAACCTATGGTTGCTGCACCCATTTCTTTCGCAAATTTTGCTGCTGCAACAGTTTCCTTTGTTGTCCCTGTGTATGATGACAATATCACCAGTGATTTTTCACCGAATAGCTTAGGCTTAATATTAATAAATTCACTTGCATTATATTCATAAACGGGAAGCTTTGAATTAATCTCCATTACATATTTCAATGGTGTCATAACAGCTAGCGAGCCGCCGCAGCCAACTAAAAATACATTTTCAACACCTTTTTTTACTATTTTTTCAACAGCTTCTTCTATGTTTTTCTTTTGATCGATTCCTCTTTGAAGAACTGCTTTATAATCAGTATAATCCACTTTCATTTTGTTTTCCTCCTATACATTAAGTTATCCCTTGACTCCACCTTGCGTTATACCTCTTACAAACTGTTTCTGGAAAACTATAAACAGTATTATCATAGGAAGTGCCGAAATTGTAAGCGCAGCCAACAGTATTGTCCAATTCGTGCTCAGTGTGCTTCTCAGATTCATTATGCCGACAGGAATTGTCCTTAGAGTACTGTCCTCGATAAATACCAAGGCAAACATAAATTCATTCCAGACTGACATTGCTGCCAATAAAGCAGATGTAGCCATTATAGGTTTGCACATGGGAAGAATTATGTTCCAAAACAACCTCCAGGATGTACAACCGTCTATATATGCTGAATCTTCAATCTCACGAGGTAAAGATAACATATATGACCTGATTAAAAATGTTGTAAAGGGTATTCTAAAGGCAATGTATGGAATTATCAGTGCCCAATATGTATTATATATCTTGAGCCTTTGAAGTAATTTATACAGTGATATTAAGCTCACCTGGGGGGCTAGCATCATCCCCCCGATTATTATGAGCAAGAATATATTTTGCCCTTTAAACTCATAGCGGCTTAATGGAAATGCACAGCATGCACTTATAAATAAGGTCACCGTTACAGAAACCGATGTAACGAACAAACTGTTTACGAAAAATTTTCCGACTCCAACATCCCAGGCAGATTTATAATTGCTCCAGAGTAATTTTGCCGGTAAACCCCAAGGTTCCAAAAACAATTCTTGATTGGTTTTAAAGCCTGAGATTATCATCCATAACAACGGATAAATAATTATTACGGAATAGGTTATGAGCAAAAGGAAAACAAACATGAATATAAATTTAGATAAGCCGTTGTGCTCCTTATTCATATTTTCCTCCTTATGCCTCATTTTTTTCTTTTGATACTTTAAGTTGTATTAAAGTAACAATAAAAGTAATTAAAAATATCACTGTAGCAATAGTTGCTGCATATCCCATTTCATCATTTCTAAAGCCCGCACGGTACATGTAAGAAGCTAAAACTTCGGTTGACCTGCCGGGACCTCCTGCAGTCATGACATAAACTTCATCAAATACCTTAAATGCTCCTATTATAGTGATTATTGATGTAACCAGTATAGTTTCTTTGATTTGGGGTATGGTTACATGAATGAATTTTTGGATTGCATTTGCTCCATCAATCATGGCTGACTCATATAACTCTTCAGGTATCTTTTGAATTGCCACAAGAAATAACAGCATTATATATCCTATATACTGCCACTGGGATGTAGCAATAATAGCAAACATTGCTGTATCGCTCCGGCCCAGCCAATCATGCGTCAGTGTTTCAAGTCCAACTACTTTTAAAAAGGCATTCAGCAGCCCTATATTTGGATTATAAACCAACTGAAACAATAACCCTACCACGGTTATAGAAATAACCGACGGCATGAAATATACGGTTCGAAAAAAGGTCTGGTATCGTCTCATGATTTTTTCTTCCAATACAGCTGCTAAAATCATTCCGACTCCTACCTGAAACACGATCGAAATAATAGCGTACAGCGCATTATTTTTCAGTGCGATATAGAATATGGGATCTGATAACAATCTTTTATAATAATCAAAACCAACAAAAACTTTTACTTCCGAGAAACTACTCCACCTGTACAAACTATAAATAAAGTTTTGAATAATGGGGTAGTAAATAAACAAAATAACAAATACCAAGGCGGGCAGCATAAATAATATGGCTACCTTTTTATTTCTATAAATGTTCATATCATCACTCCTGTTAATCAAGAGCAGTTTTCTGTTATTCTACTTCACTCTGTACTTCTTTTGCCACCTTTTGAACTTCAGCCATTATCTGTTCAGGAGTCTTTGTTCCATTAAGCAGTTCTTGCAAATTTGGCAGATAAACGTCTGAAATTTTTATATGAATATCAGTGTCAAGCCAAAGAGCCATACCTTCTGCTTCTTCAATAGCCTTCATGCCTCTTACCAAATAATCGGGAGAATTTCCTTCATTTACGGCACCGATTATTGGGCTTGGCCATCCAAGCTGCTGTACTAATTTATCGGCATTAGCTTTATTAGTTAAATATTTAAGGAATTTTACAGCTTCTTCAGGATGTTTAGTTTTTGCTGAAACTAAGAATCCATCCGGAGCCCCGGTTAAGAAGTTCTGATTTCCTTTTCCTTCGGGTATATCAGGCATTTTAAAGAAATCCCATTTCCCCGGCAGATTTTCTTCTACTTCAACAAATTCTTCCAATTCAACATAAATTATTGCAACCTGTTCCCCATAGAACATTTGATTGGACATGTTATGCTCGGTTGAATTTACACCTTCTATGAAATAACCTTTATCATTTAGAGATTTAAAATATTCAAGAGCTTTAATATATCCCGGATCGGTAAATTCCCCGGTCTTTGGGTTATAATCCTTTACCCTGACTTCTTGAGGTACAAACTTTTGATTTAACCCGGTTATGTAATGGCAGGCTGCCCAAGGATATATATTTCCAAATCCTATAGGTGTAATGCCATTTTGTTTAAGTGTTTCCAATACTGTCATAAACTCATCCCAGGTATTGGGTTTTTTCAATCCTAATTTATTAAAAATTTCTGTATTGTAAACAAAGAATTTCCCGTTGATTCTGAATGGAATGCCATAGTAGTTACCATCATATGTAAATGGCTCTAATCCCGCTTCCATAATACTGTTTTTCCACTCAGGGTCATTTTCAAGATAAGGTGTTAAATCAAGGGCATTATTTGATCTTACAAACTTAGCTGCGAATTCACCTGACCATGAAAAGAAAACGTCCGGTTGATTATCCGTTCCCATTAATACACGCAGTTTATCTTTTATTGGTTCGTCTCCAACTGCTTCAACACTTACTTTTATGTTTGGGTTTTCCTTCATAAAAGCTTCCACTACTTCATCAAAATATACACTGTATTCCGGTTGCGGCCATTTATGCAAAAATTTGATTTCAACCTGATCTGTACCGCCTGTTGGTTGGCTTGACTGGCATGCTGTCAAAGATATTACTAATAATACTGATAAGAGTAAAACTAATAATTTGTTAATTTTCATTTTTAATTACCTCCTAATTGTTTTATTTAATATCAACTCCGTAACCAAAAGCTCCGTAATATGTACAAACATTTGCCGCTTCTTTAGCCGAATGATACAATGTTTCTCTTATATTCTCCTTATTCAATACACCTAAGAGAAGCCTGGAAATAAAACCATCGCCTGCTCCTAAAGTGTCAACTACATCTGTCGGTACTATGCCTTGATTATAGTACTCATTGTTATACCACAATGTAGCACCCTTTGAACCTCTTGTAACTAAAACCAATTCTGCTCCATATGCTCTTACTTCTTTAATAAACTTAATAACCTCATCATCCCTCTTGTCGCTTCCGGAAAAAAAAGCATAATCTACGTGTGGCAGAGCCTTATCTAAATGATGGTCAGTATAATCATTCGAGAAATCGTAAGATATTTTAACATTTACCTTTTTTATGGAAGGCAGCAGGTCTTCTATACCGCTGTAGATGCTTGTATGAGCAAGTTGAAATTTGCTTATAAACTTATAATCTTCATCATCTAAAACTATGTTTTGTGATTCACCCTTACTTCCATTTACAAATACTCTGTCTCCATTAATTAAAGTCACTTCAGCAAAGGCATTTTCTCCCTTCAATACTCTTACTCTTGATACATCAACTCCTTCTTTTTTCAGTGATTTATAAATATGTTTTCCTGCAAAGTCACTGCCAAGACAACCGAGATAAGCCGTTTCGGCACCATAACGCCTGCATAGTACTGCTATATTAAGTGCATTTCCACCGGGATACATGGTACCCATATGAATATACTTATCTACAACGTTATCTCCGATACCAATTATTTTAACCATTGTTCACCCCCATTCTTAATATGTTGTATATCAATATTATTTTTCGCTGTTTGGCCATAATTCGGTATAAAATGTTGTTCTTTCACCAATATTTAAGGACCTTGTGGCTTCCACAACTCTGTCATCCATGTCGTAGGTTATTGATTCCAATAAGAATGCGGGTGTATTCTCTTTAACTTTTAGAATTCTGGATTCACTGGAGTTTAATGTGGTGATTCTTATCCACTGTTTTGCATATTTCAATTTATATTCATATTTTTCTTCAATTACTTTATATAAAGAATTTTTTTCAAAATCGTATCGAAAGAGATCATTAAATAATCTGACCGGCAGATATGAAAATTCTAAAGCTAAAGGAATATTATTACCATAACGTATACGGACAATTTCATAGACCTTTGTTCCAATAGTAGTTTCAAGCAAGGAGGCGATTTTTTTATTAGCTTCCAAAATTCCAAGCTTTACAACCTTATTGCCGGGCTTTATTCCTTTTGATTTCAACATTTGCGAAAAACCACAAAGATTTACAAAATCTCTGTTGATTTTGGGAAGCCTTGCAAATGTCCCCTTTCCTTTTACCCTGTAAGCATATCCCATTTCTACAAGCTGCGTGAGTGCACTTCTTGCAGTCATTCTGCTTATTTTATAAGTTTCACTTATCTCCCTCTCTGAAGGTAATTGATTCCCTTTTTTGAACTCTCCTGAGTTTATTTTATCAATAAGTATGTCTCTTATTTGAATATAAACGGGAGGAATATAGTCGTTCTTTATCATTGTTTCACTTCCTCTTCTGAATGGTATAGTTGTATATACCATTTAAAGCTTACCATAACGTTTTCACTAATGCAATATATTTATTTAATTATTTATATTTGATGTAATGATTTAATTAATACAAACCGGTATCATATGAGTTAAATCGGCAACAAAAATGACGCCAACCAAACCGATGGTCAACGTCATTATCGATTTCTATTCTGCTGTCTGTGAGATGGGGAAATTCAGTTTATGGTGTTTTCATATTTAATTAACTCACATATTGCCTAATACTCTTATCAAATCACTGAAGACTCCGTAAGCGGTTTGTTCTATTTCCGGTTCATGTTCTACTATGGAAACTGTACCCATCATGTCTGTTGTTAAGCTGACTATGGATGTAGTACCGGTTATGCTTGCAAGAAGGGAGCTTTTACTTACTTCTTCAGGCCTTACTCTTGCTATAACTTTTCCGTTTTCAATTTCTCCGTAGCAAATTAATTTTATCACATTGCCTCTGTTTTCAGCTTCCTTAATCTGCTCAAAGGTTATATCCTCTATCCCCTTCCTGTCAACATCATAAGGAGTTATGTTTGCACCCATGAGGACATTTAGCAAGGCAGCTATTTTTGCCGCAGCATCCCATCCTTCTATATCCATGGCCGGGTCTTCTTCGACAAAACCTCTTTTCTTTCCTTCTTTTATAACTTCATCATAGGCTTTACCTTTTGCTATTTCTTCCAGGACAAAATTTGTGGTGGAATTTAATATTCCTTTTATTTCCGTTATTTTACAGAATTTTAGCGTTTCATCAACTAAGTTGAATACCGGTGTACCATCCATTACGGTTGTTTCATAGAAAAAATGAACCCGGTTTTTGTTTGCTAAATCACGCAATTCTTCATATGCCCAGGCAAGGGGTCCCTTATTCGCGCTTACAGCGTGTTTCTTCCTCTTAAAGGCTGCCTTTATGTGGTCAATGGCAGGCTGACCTGAAAATATTTGAAGAGGTGTTAATTCGAAAAGAATATCATAATCAACACTTTCAGCAACCTCAAGAGAGGTCATTTCTCTATAATTCTTCCTTTTTTTATCGAAATGATTGAACTTCTCTATATCATTCAATGCCTCACTTAAATTAATGCCATCTTCATTAACCAGGCATCCTTTTGATTTTGTTGAAATAGCTGCAACATCAACCCATACATTAAATTTATCCAGGATTTCTCCTTGTTTTTCGGTCAGCAACCTGGCAAAGGCCCTTCCTACATTTCCGAATCCAAGCATTGCAATCTTTATTCTATTGGCAGTCATTGTACACTCCTTTAATAATTATTGAATTCATTATACCATGATTTTAACATAAAAGAAAACTGATAAAATAAAAACTGCCCGGTAATACCTTGACAGTTTTAAGATTTATTTATTAATCTTCCAGTTCTTTTAATTCATCCAAATTAATATCGATTTCTTCAACATCAGCAGGTTTAACTACTCCCTCTTCAACAACTTTCAGATATTCACCCTTTATTTCTTCAACTTCTATCGTCCCGTCGCTTTTTTCGATATTAACTTTTGCTGTTACAAACAGAGGATTGATGTCCATCACTATCCCTGTTTTGTTTGTTCCCAGGACCTGTACCCTGTCTCCCAAATCAGGGAGTTTTTTAATATTTTCTTCATATACCTGGTGTTCATAGTTTAAACAGCACATAAGTCGGGAGCATATCCCCGAAATTTTGGCGGGATTTAAAGACAATTTCTGCTCTTTCGCCATTTTTATAGACACGGGATAGAATTCGCCCAAAAATGTTGCGCAGCACATTTGTCTCCCGCAGGGACCAATACCTCCAATCATTTTGGCCTCGTCTCTTACCCCGATTTGCCTCAATTCTATTCTTGTCCTGAATATGGCAGCCAAATCTTTTACCAATTCCCTGAAATCAATCCTGCCGTCAGCCGTGAAATAGAAGATAACCTTGTTATTATCAAAAGTGTATTCTATATCAATGAGCTTCATTTCAAGGCCGTGCTCTTCAATTTTCTTTAAGCATATATCAAAAGCTTCCTTTTCCTTTTCGGTATTTTCCTGATTTATTCTTTTATCCTCTTCAGTGGCAACCCTCAATACCTTTTTTAAGGGTTGAACTATATTTTCTTCCTTAACCATCTTGGGACCTACGACAACCTGTCCGTATTCGATACCCCTTATGGTTTCCACAATAACATGATCTCCATTGTTGATCCACTTTTTCTCGGGATCAAAATAGTATATCTTGCCGGCTTTTTTAAATCTTACGCCAACTACCTTTATCATTTAAAGTCCTCCTGAATTTTCAAAAGCATATTGTCTATGGCCAGTTTATAATTAACGTTGCTCTTAATATCATCACTGATATTTTGCATGAATTCAATTAAATCTGAATTCGCTTTCATTCTTTTTCCGTGTAGTTTCAATAAATCAATATAATCCTTGTTAATTACAAGGTTTTCCAGATTATTTTGAACATACATTATATCTCTTATCCAAATAGTCATAATTTCTATAATTGAATCTATATTATCTTTTTCGTCATCAAAGTAATTTTCTAATTCATAGATAATTTCGGAATCGTTATTTATGATTCTGTCAAAGATTTTGATGATTTCTTCCCTTTTTTTAAGGATATCATCTTTCCCTTGAACAATGTTTAAAGCTTTATTGAGTATTCCTTTGGAATAATAGGCTGCCAGTTCAGCCGTTTGACCGTCAAAATCTTTCAGGGACGCCATTATCGTTTCCTTGCTGACGCTTCTGAATTTATGCACATGGCATCTTGATACAATGGTTGGAAGAAGCAAATTTGAATTCACGGTCATAAGTATCATGACCGCATCTCCCGGCGGCTCCTCCAAAGTCTTTAAAAATGTATTAGCTGCCTGTGGAGTCATCAAGTGGGCATCCTTTATAATATAAACCTTTATATCAGCCTCATAGGGTTTTTTGTATATTGAACTTATAAGGTCATCTATATCTTCTCTCTTTATACCCTTTCCTTCTTCATTAATGATGTGTAAATCAGGGTGGTTGAGAGAATTTACCTTAATGCAGTTTTTGCACTCATTGCAAGGTTCATCATGAAAATTCAAACAAAAAAGCGACTGAGCAAATAATAAAGCCAATTCATATTTACCCATGCCTTCAGGTCCTTCAAATAAATAGCAGTGAGAAACCTGATTATTGTTAATCGAATTAATCAAAGATCTTTTTATTTCTTCCTGTCCTGCCACTTGGCTGAAAAGCATGACTTTCTCCTTATATTTTTTCAAACCTGTCTACGGGAGTTACAAACACAACAGCTCCTCCCACCGTCACTTCAATGGTTTGGGGCAAATATCCCCCAACGGTGCTGAATGAACTTGGAGGTATGGCTGCAGTAACCTTCTTCTTGGTCTTACATATTTTTCTTATTATTTCAATGGCTTCATCAACCTTGTCATCTTCAACTCCCGAAATTACGGTTGTATTCCCGGAACTTAAAAAGCCGCCTGTTGATGACATTTTGGTAGATGAAAAACCACTTTCTCTCAAAGCGGAAATCAACTTGTTAGCATCATCGTTTTGAACGATTGCCGTTATCAGCTTCATAAGAACCCTCCTTACCTTGTTAGCAAAACTTTTATTTCTTCAAAAACCTCATCAATTGGCCTGTCACCATTTATGGTTACTATTTCGGGAAAATATGATGAAAGCTTTTTATATCCTTCGTATACGCTTTTGTGAAAAGATATATCCTCGTTTTCCAGCCTGTCTCCCCCGTCGATGCTGAGTTTTCTTTTCAAAGCTTTTTCAGGGTCAACATCCAGTAAAATCACCAAATCCGGCTTAATACCAGCTGTTGCGAAATCATTTATCTTTTTTACTTCGTCGATACCAAGGCCTCTTCCAAGGCCTTGGTATACCAAACTTGAATAAACATATCTTTCGCTTATTACAACCTTTCCTGCCTTAAGCCAGGGTATAATTTTCTCTGACACCAGTTGTGCCCTTGAAGCGGCATAAAGCAAGGCTTCAGTCCTGTAATCCATCTCGGTGTTGTTTCTGTCTAAAATCAATTCCCTGATTTTTTCGCTTATCTGTGTTCCTCCCGGCTCCCTGGTGAATTCAATGTCATGACCCATTTCTCTGAAATATTTTCCTATTCTTTCAGCTATGGTGCTTTTGCCCGAACCATCGGAGCCTTCCAATACTATAAATCTTCCTTCCATTTGACAACTCTCACAAAATTATTATCCACAACACCGTTTACGTTAATGCCATGTTCCAGCATGGTTTTAACATAGTCAACAGTTTCTTTAACAATTATTTCACCCGGACAAACCAGGGGTATTCCTGGAGGATAGGGTATGATGAATTCTGCAGCTGTTTTCCCTATGGCATCATCCATATTAAGGAGCATATTCTCAGCATAAAATGCCTTCCTCATTTTTCTTTCGTGCTGCAGTTGCGGGAATGGCTCAATTTGAACAATTCCTCTCTTTTTATTGATTTTTGATTCTTCAATGTATATTTCCTTTATGGCGTCAAAAAGTCTGTTAATATCTTCAGGCTCATCCATTGCCGTAACATAACCGACAGTATACTGCAAATCAGCAAATTCCATTTGTATCCTGTATTTATACCTCAATATATCCTGAAGTTGGGTGCCTGTTATTCCAAGTTCGCTCATGCTTATGACCGCCCTGGTGGCATCGAAATCATACAAGCCCTCGCTTATCAGGAAGTCGTCTTCAAGCACATTTATTCCCATATTTCTAAGTTCCAAAGTTCTTCTTTTAAAGACCTCGATATTTCTCTTCAGTCTTTCTTCTCCGTTTTCCTCCATCCAATGAACTGCATTTTCTATTGCTGCCATCAAAATATAAGATGGAGATGTAGTTTGGAGCATCCTTAACATGGTCTCAATATTGTTGATATTTACCCTGTCTGAGCAAACATGCAAAATTGAACCTTGAGTAAGACAAGGCAAGGTTTTATGGGTACTTTGGGTAACTATATCAGCACCTGAATTTTCCGCAGGTGGCGGCAAAAGGTCCTTGCAAAATTGAAGGTGAGACCCGTGGGCCTCGTCTATCATCAAAATCTTGCCGTGCTTATGAACTATATCCGCTGCTTTCTTCACATCAAAACATATACCGTAAAATGTAGGATAGGTCAACACAACCAATTTTATATCCGGATTATCGGTGAGCATTTGGTCAAGCTTTTCTATGCTTATACTGAAATTCAAGCCGTATTCCTTATTAAAATCCGGATACAGGTAAAAGAGTTTCAAATCTCCTAATATACACGCATTGTAAACCGACTTGTGACAATCTCTTTGCACAAGTATCTTATCTCCGGGATTTGTACAAGCCAAAATTGCCGAGATTATACCGCAGGAAGTACCATTGACAACCATGTAAGATTTTTTGCTTCCGTATACCTTGGAAATATAATCCATCGCATCTTTAATAAAACCAGTGGGATAATGCAAATTATCCGTTCCCAATGTTTCAGTAATATCAAAAAAACTCAGATTCTTTTCAAGTTCGCTGAAAATTTCCGGTTTCCCCTTGTGTCCCGGCATGTGGAAATTTGTATCTACTTCGCTTCGATACTTTTTAATACCTGAAATAATGTTACGTTTTTCCATCTCTTTATCTCCCGTAGATTATGAATTAATTTATCACGTGTTTATGTGAAAATTGGGATTAGTTATTCATCTCCTTTTAAATTACAATTTTTTATTTCTTTTTTTTGTAAGGTTGTTGGTGGTATGAACGGTTTCAACCGTTAGTACCACGGTAATTGAGAAAAACATCATGGCAATTGAAAATAGTACAATATATTCAAGCCACATCCTATCACCTTCCTCTACACATTATATAACAGCACCCTGTCATTGTCCAATAAAACTTAATTCTTTATCATATAAGCAGTTTGACCAGCAAGAGGGCTATAAATCCCGGTATTCCCAAAAGGCCGATAATTAAGGCTGTAAATTCATTTACCCCAATATGAACTCCCGTATATTGTCCGAAATAATTAAATATTATTAATGCCAAGGCCCCAATAAGAGAGTTTAAAATTATTTTCCCCACAAACTTTAAGGGTTTAAAGAATATCCAGGATATCATGAAAACCAGCATTATACCTGCCGTATATGTTAATATTATACCTAATTCTGCTCCAGTCACGACAACCTCCATAAATATTTTATCCGGAAAATCCGGTCAATTAATTTTATGAAGTTGTCCCTATATTTATGTCATGCCTATCCGCAAATATAAGTGTCCATCAAGCCTCCATATTCTTATTTCCCCTATTTATAATATCTGTTCCTTCCGGCTCATTCAGCTCGTCTTTAAACTTTGCCTTAAACTTTTCCGGTATCTTCATATATTTATTTACCAAAAGAGCTATGATAATACCAATTGAAGTATCCAGGACCCTGTTAAAGGTATAAAGAATGTAACCTTCATCATGATTCATGGATATTGTGATTACCAAAAATACAACACAACAAATAACCACTGCTTGTTTCATTTTTATTTTTACGCATAACTGAATCAATACCATAATACCCAAAGGTATGATAATTATTAATATCCTGTCATCGAAAAATGTATTTACCATGTACAGAATAAGGGCTCCTGACAAGCCACCTATTATTGTTCCTATAATCCTTGATATTCCTATTTTCATGGAATCTTCGATCGTATTCTGAACGCACATGACTGCAGCTATGCAGGCGAATAATGCCTTATCCCGATTAATGGCTTCAAAAAACAACAAGCATATAAAAACCGAAAGTGTTGTTTTAATATTGCGCATACCTATCTTTATCACGTTATCCTCCGGCCAAACAGGCAGAAAAATTGAATTTAAACATATTGTAAATAATATTTATGTATTTGTCCAGCAATATATATAATAATATTTTACACAGGTCTAAAAATATATTATAATGAATTGGCAAGACTCCGGTCTTTGCCCAGGTTACTGACAAGCCCTCTTATGGCATTCTGAGCCCAGCTTAAGGATCTCATACCTGGGTCTTTGTTCAGATGTTAGTATACTTATTATATAAAGGAGACTGTTATGGATAGAATGGTTGGAACCGTCGTCAGGGGATTAAGGGCTCCGATTATTTCAAAAGGCGATGATATAGTTGAAATAACCGTTGATACGGTTTTGAAAGCCTCTGAATGCGAAGGCTTTTCCTTAAGAGATAAGGACATAGTAGGCATTACCGAAGCCGTTGTTGCCAGAGCGCAAGGCAATTATGCCAATGTTGAACAAATTGCCCGGGATGTGAAAGATAAATTTTCTTGCGACACAGCCGGATTAATTTTTCCTATTTTAAGCAGAAACAGGTTTGCCATATGCCTAAGAGGTATCGCCAGGGCATTTAAGAAAATTTATCTTATGTTCAGCTATCCTTCCGATGAAGTCGGCAATCCTTTGGTTGATTATGACCTGCTTGACAAGGAAGGAATAAATCCATGGACCGATATACTCACCGAACAGGAATTCAGAAAACACTTCAAAGATATCAGGCATGTTTTCACCGGAGTTGATTACATACAGTATTATTCAGATATAATTAGAGACAGCGGATGCGAAGTTGAAGTAATTTTTGCAAATAATCCCGTAAGCATCTTAAAATATACCAAAAACGTATTAACCTGCGACATACACTCCCGAATGAGAAGCAAAAGATTGTTGAAGGAAAAGGGAGCAGAAAAAGTATTGGGCCTGGATGATATACTGAATCATCCGGTAAATGGCAGCGGCTACAATGAAGAATACGGGCTCTTAGGTTCCAACAAGGCTACGGAAGATATGGTGAAGCTCTTTCCCCGGGACTGCCAGGCCTTGGTTGAAAAAATTCAGGATAAATTATTGGAATTGACGGGCAAAAAAATTGAAGTTTTGGTTTACGGAGACGGTGCTTTCAGAGACCCGGTAGGAAAGATCTGGGAACTTGCAGATCCTGTTGTTTCACCCGGTTTTACCAAAGGACTTATAGGCACTCCCCATGAATTAAAGCTAAAATATTTGGCAGACAACCAATTTTCTCACCTGAAAGGAAATGAGCTAAAAAAAGCAATTGCCGATTATATTATGCATAAGGATCGTGAATTAAACGACAGCATGGAGTCACAGGGAACAACTCCAAGAAGGCTCACGGACCTCATAGGGTCCCTCTGCGATTTGACATCCGGAAGCGGAGACAAGGGAACTCCCATAGTATACATTCAAGGCTATTTTGATAATTATTCGGTATAAAAAAAGGGCTTCGAAAACGAAGCCCTCAGACTATTGACAAACCCGCTATTTAGCGGGTTTTCATTTTATGTATTAAAT
>DAOOVO010000054.1:0-26296 GCA_035370245.1 Pseudobacteroides sp. | reverse complement strand
TTGTAACTGGAAATTTCTTAACTTAAACCCTCCAAAAACTATTATACGAGGTGATCAAATGGGAGATATTCTGTCGCAAAATGAGATAGACGAACTGTTGAGAGCACTGAATACGGGTGAAATTGATGTCCAGCAGATGCAGACAACCACTACCGAAAAGAAGATTAAGAGCCATGATTTCAGAAGGCCAAGTAAATTTGCAAAGGATCATCTAAAGACACTACATATAATACACGAGAATTATTCCCGTTTGGTGACTAACTTTCTTTCAGGTTACCTCAGGACTCTTGTTCAAGTAGATGTCATCTCGGTTGAACCTCTTGCGTATTATGAGTTCAACAACTCCATATCCAATCCGGTTATATTATCGGTTGTTGATTTTTCGCCCTTAACGGGGTCCATAATTTTTGAAATTGCTCCTAATATATCTTTTGCATTGATTGACAGGATATTGGGTGGAAAAGGTACTTCAATGGAGCGAGTGAGAGGATTTACCGAAATTGAACTTGCAATTATTGAAAGAATTATAATTCAAATGTTAAATCTTATGCGAGAACCATGGGAAAATGTTATTGCATTAAGACCAAGATTGGAAAAGATTGAAACCAATGCACAGTTTGCTCAAATTATATCTCCTAATGAAATAATAGCACTTGTAACATTGAGTGCAAGAGTTGGAGATGTGGAAGGAATGATCAATATCTGTATTCCTCATTTGGTTGTTGAGCCAATATTGTCGAAGCTAAGTACCAGGTTCTGGTTTTCTACAGCAGAAAGGGAACTTTCAGCAGATATTAAAGATAACATAGAAAGCAAAATAGAGGAGACAGTAGTACCTATTAGAGCTGTGCTTGGAAATACAGTGATTACGGTAGCGGAGTTTTTGGAATTGCAACCAGGAGATGTTTTACCTTTAGATACCAATGTTAATGGTAACCTTGAAGTTCTTGTAGGGGATATATTAAAGTTTTATGCCAATCCAGGCGTTAAAAGAAATAAAGTATCAATAAAAATAACTCATGTACTGAAAAGAGAGGATGAATAGAATGGCAGATATGCTATCACAGGCGGAAATTGATGCCTTGCTTAATGGTGCACCATCGGAGCCTTCTTCAGATAATAATGCAGACAGTACAGAAGGTCTTAGTATGCAGGAAATTGATGCCCTTGGAGAAGTGGGTAATATAAGCATGGGAACATCTGCAACCACCTTATTTACATTGTTGGGGCATAAGGTGACTATTACTACTCCAAAAGTATCTGTATTAACATGGGGTGAATTGTCAAAACAATATGATTTGCCCGTCGTTGCAGTTAGAGTCGAATATACGGAAGGTCTAAACGGCATAAATTTATTGGTGCTAAAGGAACAAGATGTAAAAGTAATGACTGACTTGATGATGGGCGGAGACGGAAGCAACTGTGAAGGTGAGATTTCGGAATTGCACCTTAGTGCAATTGGAGAAGCAATGAACCAAATGATAGGTTCATCATCCACTTCCATGTCTTCATTGTTCGGCAAAAGAATCGATATTTCGCCCCCTAAGGCTTTTAATATTAAAACAGGCGTGGAGCAGCCGTTTAATGAGTTTGAAAAAAATCAGTCTGTAGTAAAAATATCCTTCAAAATGGTTATAGGAAACCTTATTGATAGTGAGATTATGCAGCTGATACCTATTAGTTTTGCCAAAAATCTTGTAGAAAATCTTCTGAACATGGATGCAAAAAATACAAACCAATCAGAGCCTGTAAAACCTCAAAGCCAGCCGATGCAGTCGCCTCCACAGCAAACTCCGCCTCAACCTGCACAGGCTTCAGGATTTGGGTATCAGAATCCGGTACAAACTCCCAATATGGGCTTTGAAAATTCCGGATTTGGCCATTCTCATCACAATAGTGGACACATAAATGTTCAGCCAGCCCAGTTCCAGTCTTTTGATGATGGTAAGGTAGTTGTTGAAAAGAAGAATATAGGTATTATAATGGACGTGCCTCTGCAGGTAACTGTAGAGCTTGGAAGGACAAACAAGCTTATAAAGGATATTTTGGAGTTTGGTCCGGGTTCTATTATTGAACTTGATAAGTTGGCAGGCGAACCCGTTGATATACTGGTAAACGGAAAAGTAATAGCAAAAGGTGAAGTTGTTGTAATAGACGAAAGCTTTGGTGTCAGAATTACCGATATTATACATCCTTCAATGAGATTATAAGTAAGCAAGTAAAAAGTGACTAGTTATTCTGTTTCGAAGTGTGATACTCTCAAAACATTTTGTTAACCAGAATTTAATTTAAGGAGAGGGATTAAGGATGAGTAAAAAAATTCTAATTGTTGATGACGCAGCGTTTATGAGGATGATGATCAAGGATATTTTATCAAAAAACGGTTATGAAATTGCAGGAGAAGCAGAAAATGGTGCCAAAGCTATTGAAAAGTATAAAGAACTATCACCAGACCTGGTTATAATGGATATAACAATGCCGGAAGTAGATGGTATTCAAGCGGTAAAAGAAATTAAAAAAATCAATACAGATTCAAAGATCATCATGTGTTCTGCAATGGGACAGCAGGCTATGGTTATAGAATCCATACAAGCCGGTGCAAGAGACTTTATTGTAAAGCCATTTCAGGCAGAAAGGGTAGTTGAGGCTGTTAAGAAAGTATTGGGATAGGATAGGGGAATATACTAATGGACACAACAATTTCTGTACTTAAAGGATTTGTTTACCTGATAGGCTTTGGTTCCTTACTGTTTTTATCATACATTACTACCAGGTTCCTCGGCACAAAAATGAACAAAGCAGTAAAAGGAAAGCACTTGAGTGTAATTGATACAGTAACATTAGGTTTAAATAAGCAATTATATCTGGTTAAGGCTGGAAATCAGTTTGTTCTTATGGCATCATCGGGTAAGAACCTGGAATTTATCACTGAAATTAAGCTTGATGACCTTGATGTGGAAACAGATGCTCCAACAAATAATGTATTTGATTTCAAAACAATATTTGAAAAATATCTTTCAAACAATAAGAATAAGAAAACTCCTAATGAAAAGGATACAACTGTTTCCGTAGACACAACAAGGTTTAAAGGCAATTTGCAAAAACTAAAAATATTATCTTCTAAGTTTGGAAAACCTGCTGAAGATTATGGAGATGATAATACTAATGAAAAATAAAAAGGTTTTCTTTACAATAATTGCCTTAATCTTCGTAATTATTGTTCCTATTGTTGTTTTTGCAGAACCGACTGTACCGATTCCTAAAATTGGTATTGATATAGGTACTTCGGAAAACCCTGAGGATGTATCTGCCAGTATAAAGATTTTACTGTTACTGACAGTTTTATCATTAGCACCATCTATATTGATGATGTTGACATCCTTTACACGCATTGTAATAATACTTTCTTTTGTGCGAAATGCATTAGGTACACAACAAATGCCGCCAAACCAAGTGTTAATAGGCTTGGCACTGTTTCTCACTTTGTTTATAATGGCACCTGTGGGCAAGGAAATCAATGACAATGCTTACGGACCGTATTCAAGGGGTGAGATAACCCAGCAGGCTGCAATTGATAAATCATCTGCGATTATAAAAGATTTTATGTTTAAATATATTTACGAAAAAGATCTGGCTCTTTTTGTATCATTATCGGGAGGTACGACTCCTGTGAAAAAAGCGGATCTTTCAAATTTATCACTTACAGTGGTTATTCCGGCTTTTTTAATCAGCGAGCTTAAGACGGCATTCCAAATCGGCTTTCTAATATATCTTCCTTTTCTTGTTATAGATATGGTTGTTTCAAGTACATTGATGTCAATGGGTATGATGATGCTTCCACCCATAATGATATCTCTGCCTTTTAAGATATTGCTGTTTATTATGGTTGATGGATGGAATCTTTTAACAAGAACTATAGTCAACAGTTTTGTCCGATGACGCATTAAATATGGCTAATAATATTTTGCATTTATATTATGCAAAGCATATAGAAACAGGAGGATTATTATGGATCAGGGGTCGGTAATAGATTTGGCACAAAAGTCGTTAATGACTGTTATATATGTTTCGGCACCAATGCTAGGACTTAGCCTTATAGTGGGCTTGGCTATAAGTATTTTTCAAGCCACCACTCAGATTCATGAACAGACTTTAACATTTGTCCCTAAGATTTTGGCTGTTTTAGGAAGTATACTGATTTTCGGATCATGGATGCTTAGGGTATTGATAGAGTTTACAGAAGGAATTTTTTTGAATATAAATAATTACATTAAGTAGAAAAAACTATTTTCGTACTAGTGGGTGGAGTATAATGCCAATACCAGAAGGTATACTGCTAAACGGCATAGAGATGTTTATTCTTGTTTTTTTCAGAATGACCGGACTTTTTGTAATAGCTCCCATATTTGGGAGAAGGAACATTCCGGTTTATATAAAGGTCGGATTTGCACTTATATCATCTCTTTTGTTGATGAATGCTGTAAAAATGGGCCCGTTAGAATATGACCAAAATTTGTATGCATATACACTCATAATATTTAAGGAATTTATTGTAGGCATTATTTTAGGGTATATAGCAACTGTGGTTTTTGATGCAATACTTATGGCGGGTCAAATGATTGATATGCAGATAGGCTTCGGTATGGTTAATGTTTTGGACCCAATAAGCAATATACAGATACCCATAACTGCGAATTTTTACTATATGATAAGTATGATGGTATTACTGGCATCTAACGGTCATCACATAATAATGAGAGCTCTTTTTGAAAGCTATAAATTTATACCGGCAGGCAAGACAGCGTTTAACAGTGTTTTAATGAGTGATGTTATATCAATCTTCAGTAAAATGTTTCTAATAGGTTTTAAGATTGCTGCACCTGTAATTGCTGCCGTTTTGGTAACTGATGTTGCACTTGGGATAATATCCAAGAGCATCCCCCAGATCAATGTATTTATAGTAGGCATGCCTGCAAAAATAATTCTGGGAGTTTTGGTTATGATGATTACTGTACCAGCTTTTATATATTTGGTAGGTTTTATGGTTGGGGAATTGGACAATGAAATGCTAAAAGTCATAAAGGATATGGTATTTCAAAAATGAGTACAGACCAAATAGATAGAAATCATTTAAAGAGAAATTATATACCTGTTAATCTGCAGCTCTTTGCAGGAGGAGATGACAAAACCGAAAAGGCAACTCCCAAAAGAAGGCAGGATGCCAGAAAAAAAGGACAGGTATTACAAAGCAAGGAGATAACATCAGCATTTATATTATTGTTTATGTTTGCTGCACTTCGTCTTTTAGGCGGATATATGTACAATGAAATAATATTTTTTATAAAGAAGGTACTTACAGAATATGTGAAAATGCCTGATCTCTATACAGTAAATGGAATATCGAAACTTTTTATTCTGTCGTTTGTTGAGTTTTTGAAAATAAGCGGGCCTATATTGGCAGTAGCATTGATAACGGGTCTTGTTGCTGAATATGCACAGGTTGGATTTCTTTTTACAACAGAAAATCTGGGATTTAAGTTCAGCAGAATTAATCCCTTAAGTGGTCTAAAAAGGATATTCTCATTAAGATCTGTTGTTGAGTTGGTCAAATCAATAATAAAGCTTGCAATTGTAGGTTATATTGCATATTCCTATATTAAATCGGAAGCAGATAACCTATTAACCATAATGGAACTAGATGCAATAGGTGTTGCAACCTATATTACTTCAACCGTTATAAATATTGCACTTAGAATATGTATAGCACTGGTTTTTATCGCAGCTGTTGATTATATATATCAATGGTATGAGTATGAGAAAAGCTTGAAAATGTCAAAGCAGGAAATAAAGGAGGAATACAAGCAAACTGAAGGTAATCCGGAGATTAAATCAAAGATAAGACAAAAGCAAAGACAAATATCAATGAGAAGAATGCTTAATGATGTGCCGTCAGCAGATGTTGTAATCACCAACCCGACACATTATGCGGTGGCTATCAAATACGATTCAAATATTTCACCGGCACCTAAGGTTATTGCAAAAGGACAGGATTATTTGGCACAGAGAATTAAAGAAATTGCAAAGGAAAACAGGGTTGAGATAGTGGAAAATAAGCCGCTTGCAAGAAGTCTCTACGATAGTGTGGAGGTTGGTCAGGAGATACCTGAAGAAATGTATCAAGCGGTTGCAGAAATACTGGCATTTGTATACAGTATTAAAAATGGAGCATAAATTTAGTTTTGAGGGAGGATATGCGAAAGATGAAGCTGGGAGATATGTCGGTTGCACTAATTATTGTTTCCATAGTTCTTATTATAATCCTTCCAATACCTAGCTTAGTTTTGGATATACTGCTTGCAATAAATATATCCCTTGCTGTTGTTATTTTGCTAAATACCATTTATTCCAAGGAAGCACTGGATATGTCAATTTTTCCGTCTCTGCTTCTTATTACTACACTATACAGATTGTCTCTAAATATTACTGCTACTAAGCATATCCTTTCTACAGGTGAGGCAGGACAGGTTATTGCAGGTTTTGGATCTTTCGTAGCACAGGGAAACATAGTTGTTGGATTTATAATTTTTCTAATAATCATGGTAGTACAGTTTTTAGTAATAACAAAAGGATCAGAAAGAGTGTCTGAAGTTGCTGCCAGGTTTACACTTGATGCTATGCCTGGAAAACAGATGGCGATAGATGCCGACCTCAACTCAGGGCTCATCAATGAAGCTATTGCAAAGGAAAGAAGAAAAAAGATACAAAGAGAAGCCGACTTTTACGGTGCAATGGATGGTGCCAGCAAGTTTGTAAAAGGTGATGCAATTGCAGGTATTATTATTACATTTATCAATATAATTGGAGGACTTATAATTGGGGCAGTAATGAGAGGTGAGGAGATTTCAGAGGCTCTTTCCAAGTATACAATACTTACAATCGGTGACGGTCTTGTAAGCCAGATTCCAGCCCTCCTTATCTCAACAGCTACAGGTATTATCGTAACTAGAGCTGCATCTGACTCGGCAATGAGTGATGACCTTTTAACACAGATATTTGGAAATCCAAAGGTATTATTCCTTGCGTCAGGGTTATGTGTTGCTTTATCGCTGTTTTTGCCCACAATACCCTTTTTGGTATTGGCAGCAATTCTTGCACTTGTAGGAGCTGCATTATTAAAGCAGCATAAGGAAGTTCAAATTCATGAAGAAGAGCAGGTGCAGGAAAGTGAAGTTGAGGAGATAAGAAAGCCGGAAAATGTTGTATCGCTCCTGCAGGTTGATCCTATAGAATTGGAGTTTGGCTATGGAATTATTCCACTTGCTGATATCAATCAAGGAGGAGACCTTTTGGACAGGGTTGTTATGATTAGAAGACAGCTTGCTCTTGAGTTGGGAATGATAGTTCCGGTTATAAGACTCAGGGATAATATACAGCTTAGTCCAAATGAGTATGTGATAAAGATAAAAGGTGTGGAAATAACAAAGTGTGAAATAATGCTTGATCACTACATGGCTATGAATCCTGGAGGAGTTGAGGAAGAAATTGATGGAATAAGAACTGTGGAGCCTGCTTTCGGACTTCCGGCAATCTGGATTCCCGAAAACCAGAGGGATCGTGCCGAGATGCTTGGCTATACAGTTGTAGATTCACCTTCAATTATAGCTACACATCTTACTGAAGTAATAAAGAAAAATGCAAGTGAACTTATGGGAAGACAGGAAGTTCAAACATTAATAGATAATGTAAAGCAAAACTATCCTGCAATAGTTGATGAATTGATACCTAAGGTCATGTCATTGGGTGAAATTCAGAAGGTTCTTGCAAATCTGTTAAAAGAAGGGGTTTCGATAAGAGATATGGTAACAATTTTAGAGACTTTGGCAGATTATGCACCTTCTACCCATGATCCCGATATTTTGACCGAATATGTAAGACAGGCTTTAGGAAGAGCCATATCAAGAAAGTTTATAAATGACAGCAAGTCAAATGTAATTACAATTGATCCCAAGCTTGAGCAAATTATTATGGAGTCTGTCCAGAGGACCGATAACGGTTCCTATATTACAATAGAGCCTGAAGTTACAAATACTATATTATCCAATTTGTCAAAACAGGTTCAAAGACTCGTTGAATTGGGTCAACAGCCTATAGTTTTAGCATCACCCGTTGTAAGGCTTTATTTCAAAAGAATGACTGAGAGGTTTTTACCGGGATTAATTGTTTTATCATACAATGAAATTGATCCTAATATAGAAGTACAATCAATTGGGATGGTGAGTATCTAATTATGAAAATAAGACGTTATATGGGAAACAATACTCAGGAAGCAATGCTAAAAGTAAAAATGGATCTGGGTAATGAAGCAGTGATTTTAAATACGCGAAAGGTAAGAAAAAAAGGCATTATGAACATGTTTGCCAAACCTTTGGTTGAAGTTCTTGCAGCCATAGACGATGACATTAGCACTAAAAAAGAAGTTGCAAAAAATGTCGAAAAAAATAAACCAAAAGAGTTTTCGACAAAAAATTATGGAAATTTTAAAACAAATTTAGAAGAAAAAGAGGAGAAAATTGTTTTCTTGGAGAATAAGGTAAATAACATGGAGTCAATGATCAAAAAAATATATGATCAGTTCCAGAATAATGCTGAATCACTTTCTAAACCCATGCATGTTAGCATTGAAAGGGAGGAAAAGCCTTATTCCAAGATATTGATGCAATTTTATAACAACCTTATTAAAAATGAGGTTGAAGTGGAAATTGCAAAAAAGCTCATTGATACTGTCAGTAAAAAGATTGGAGATACTGCCAGTATTAATGATGTTGCTTCATTGCTTCACAACATTATTTCCGGAATACTGGGCAAACCGGAAACTATTAGTCTTAAAGAAGATAAAAAGCCGACAGTTATTATATTTGTCGGTCCTACCGGAGTTGGCAAAACGACGACACTTGCGAAGATTGCTGCTAATTATTCTTTGAATCTCAGAAAAAATGTAGGGCTTATAACTGCCGATACGTACAGGATTGCGGCAGTTGAACAATTAAAGACATATGCAGAAATATTGGGTTTACCAATAAATGTAATATATTCACCTAATGAAATAAAGGATGCAATTTCACTTTATTCAGATAAAGATGTTGTTCTGATTGATACTGCAGGAAGAAGCTGCAGGAACAAGCCTCAGTTTGATGAACTGAAATCTCTGATAGCTGCCTCGGAAGCTGATGAGGTATATTTGGTCTTGAGTTCGACAACGAGTATACATAATTGTAATGATATACTGCAAAGTTACAGTTTCTTAAAAGACTATAAATTGATTTTTACAAAACTTGATGAAAGTCAGGTTAACGGAATTATACTGAATACCAAATTCCGCACAGGTAAAAATTTGTCGTTTGTTACAACCGGACAATGTGTGCCTGATGATATTGAGGTTTTAAATATTGACAAGATGGCCAAAAATTTATTAGGGAGCATATCTTGATATGATGGATCAGGCAGAAAAACTAAGAAAGATTGTTGACAATTTAAAATCTATGCAGATAAACAAGCAGGATTTAGTTCCTGCCATTGAAAAGAAGAGTCCTAAGGTGATTACTGTGACCAGTGGTAAAGGCGGTGTTGGCAAAACCAATATTGCAGTTAATCTTGGAATAGCATTAAGTGAATTAGGGCTCAAGGTTATTATTTTAGATGCGGATTTTGGATTAGCCAATATAGATGTATTATTTGGAATGATACCCAAGCATACATTGCTCGATGTTATTCATAGTGAGAAAGACATATTTGAGGTGCTATCGGATGGTCCATGTAATGTTAAGTTTATATCTGGAGGATCAGGTGTTGAAGAACTTGTAAAGCTTGATAGCAGCCAGCTTAAAATGTTTTTGTCGAAAATATCACTTATGGATAAGATAGCAGATGTAATTCTTATTGATACAGGTGCAGGACTTTCAGATCATGTAATGAACTTTGTTATGTCTGCAGACGAGGTATTGCTTGTAACTACACCTGAGCCGACTTCAATAACCGATGCTTATGCACTTATAAAAATGATATCAAACAGGGATAAGGAAAGGCTTATAAAGGTTATAGTCAACAGGGCTGATAATATGAATGAGGCAAATGATTTATTAAATAAGTTGTGTTTAGTATCGGAAAAGTTTCTTTCATTAAAGCTAAGCCCCCTTGGATATTTACTTCATGATGATGTAGTTGTAAAAGCAGTAAAAGCACAAAACCCTTTTTTGATAAGCTTTCCTAAAAGCAATGTATCAAAACAGATCAGGGATATATCAAAAAAATTAATATGTGATGAATTCCAGTGTAATGATGCAGAAATGAAAGGCATAAAAGGTTTTATGAACAGGCTTGTTGGTTTTTTACATGCATAATGTAATGAAATGCAATTATTGTTGAAATAAAATTTATAGAATACGGAGGTACATATGAGGGCTTCCGAGATAACTACAGGAACTAAATTAGAAATTCAATTTGTAGATTTCTTTATGGGTGATAAAGAGATAACCAAATTATTTGTAAGCGAGTTTGAGTGTGCTGAAGAAGAAGACGTAATATGTGTAGCATCACCCATATATGAAGGAACTTACTTGCCTGCACCTATTGGTACAGATATGTTTGTCTTCGCATATTTTACCGGTCAATTTTATAAATTTAAGGCAAAGTTGAAAGACAAATTAATTAAGGATGGATTACCGATATACAAATTAAGCATAAATGGTGATATGGAAAAAATACAAAGAAGGCAATTTTTCAGGCTTGAATGTATGTTGGGTGTAAGATGCAGGGAAGTTAAGATTGAAAATAACATACCTGTACAGAAGGGCGATTTTTTAAATGGATTTACACGCGATATAAGCGGAGGAGGAGCTTGTTTAGTTCTTGCAAAAGGTATTGAAATAGGCAAATACCTTGAATGTGAGATTCAGATCACGGGAAACAAAATGATAAAATTTTATGGCACTGTAATAAGAAGCGTAAAATTCGATGTTGACAACAAAAGTAAATATGAATTGGGAGTGGAGTTTTATAACATAGATAACAGAACAAGAGAAGCTATTATCGGTTTTATTTTTGAAGAGCAAAGAAAACTAAGAAAAAAAGGATTGATATAGTGTTATGGCTATAAATAACGTTTCTGCAATTAGAGTCCTGGTGGTTGATGACTCGGCTTTTATGAGGAAGGTAATATCGGAAATTTTAAACAGTGATGAAGAAATCACCACCATTGATACTGCAAGAAATGGTAAGGAAGCTATAGAAAAGGCTATTAGCCTAAAACCGGACATTATAACAATGGATGTTGAGATGCCGATAATGGATGGTATTACATGTCTAAAAGAACTTTCAAAGGTATGTGATATTCCTGTTATAATGCTAAGCAGCCATACGAAGGAAGGTGCAGAGGCTACAATAAACGCTTTGGAGCATGGTGCTATAGATTTTATAACCAAACCTTCCAATATATTTGATATAAATTCTCATGGTAAAAGAAGTGAATTAATTGAGAAGGTTAAAGTAATATCCAAACTCAAAAATAGAACGACAATCAGGGAGCCAAAAGAAGAACGGCAATATAGAGGTCATAGTGAACCGCAAAAAATTGTTAGAGATAAAGACAATCAAAGTTCACAAATTAAGAGAATTTTTGCTATAGGTATATCTACAGGTGGGCCTAAAGCATTGAGGGATGTGATACCTCAACTGCCTGGCGACATTCCGGCAGCATTTCTTGTAGTTCAACATATGCCACCGGGGTTTACAAAGTCACTGGCAGAAAGGCTTGATTCATTGAGCAGTATAAAAGTTAAGGAAGCAGAAGACAATGAGACTGTCAAAGCTGGAGTGGTTTATATAGCACCGGGGGATTATCATATGAAGACAGCTTTAGCTAGAGACAGAAGCATAATAATAAAACTGACAAAAGACCCGCCATATGGATCTCATCGACCGTCTGCAACGGTTATGATGGAATCTTTAAGTGAGACAGGACTTGCAAACATCGTAGGAATAATAATGACTGGAATGGGTAATGACGGTAGCGAGGGTGCGAAAAAATTAAAGCAGGAAAATAACGGATATATAATTGCACAGGATGAAAAGACATGTACAGTATACGGTATGCCTAAAGTTGCAGTAGAATTGGGAATAGTTGATGAAATTGTACCGCTCGAAAGGATCACGAAAAAGATTACTGAGATAGTGGGGGTGTAGTAAAGATGGATATGAGCCAATATCTGGAAATATTTATTGAGGAATCGAAGGAGCACTTGCAGGGACTGAACCAAAGTTTACTGCAACTTGAAAAAAATCCTCAGGATGTACCGATTTTGAACGAAATATTCAGAGTAGCACATACACTTAAGGGAATGGCCGGAACAATGGGATTCAACAAAATGGCCAAGTTGACCCATGACATGGAAAATGTTCTTCATGCACTTCGTAATAATGAAATAAAGGTTAATACTAATTTGGTTGACTTATTGTTTAGGTGCCTCGATGCACTGGAGAACTATGTTAATGAAGTAGTGACAAAAGGGACGGAAGGAAATGAAGAATATTCTGATATAATTAAAGGCTTAGATGCTATTTTGAATAAAAATGATGCCAAAGATGCTGCGGTGCCTGATGCTGCGGCAAATACATCAAACATTGCAAATGCTGCAAATACTGCAAATACACAGGATGAAAAGACTGAAATCGAACACATCACGTCAAAATTTAAAATGAATCAATATGAGCATAACCTTATAAATAAAGCAGCTGATATGAGTTTGAACGTTTTTAAAATTATTGTTGTATTAAACAAGGGCTGTGTTTTGAAATCGGCAAGGGCATTCATAATATTCCAAACTTTAGAACGTCATGGAGAAATAATTAAATCTGAACCTAGAGTTGAGGATATTGAGGATGAAAAATTTGATTTTGAGTTTACAGTTGTTGTTATTAGTAAAAGGGATGCTGAATCATTCCATAAGGAACTAATGGCAATATCTGAGGTTGATGACGTAATAATTTCAACTCTTCATTCAAACGAGGTTGAAACTGTTGATGAAATAAAAAGCGATGCTCAGGAAGTCAAGACTGAGGTGCTTCATGAGGAAAACAATACAGAAGCGGAAGAGCACCAAAAGACACAGGTTTCCAAAAGTAATATCAAGACCGGAAAGACAGTTAGAGTGGATATTGACAGGTTAGATGTCCTGATGAATCTGGTCAGTGAGCTTATCATAATTAAAACCAGGCTTGAAGGATTGGAAGAGATAGAAAGAAATCAAAACTACAACGAGGTCATCGAATATTTTGAAAGAGTTACTACAAGCCTTCATGATGCTGTTATGAAAGTAAGAATGGTTCCCATTGAAACGGTATTTAATAGATTTCCAAGGATGCTCAGGGATATTTCCAGAAATTTAAACAAGGAAATTATTCTTAATATGTCGGGGGAAGATACTGAGCTTGATAGGACGGTAATAGATGAAATCGGAGATCCCCTTATACATTTGCTGAGAAATTCGGCAGATCATGGAATAGAATCCCTCGATAAAAGAAGAGAAGTCGGTAAACCTGATGCAGGACAGATTAACTTAAGAGCATATCAAGATGGAAACAATGTTGTTATTGAGGTTGAGGATGACGGAAGCGGTATAGATCTTGAAAAAGTAAAGAAAAAAGCCATTGATAGAGGATTTGTAAATAAAGATGCTGCAAAAAATCTTTCTCAAAAAGATATAATTGATTTTCTGTTTAAACCAAGCTTTAGTACCTCTGAAACTATAACCGACTTGTCCGGCCGTGGAGTTGGATTAGATGTAGTCAAGACCAAAATAGAAGCATTAGGAGGTATGGTAGAGGTTGATACGGAAGCAGGAAGAGGCAGTAAATTTATAATAAGACTTCCTTTAACTTTAGCAATAATTCAAGCACTTCTTGTACAGATAAATACTGAAAAGTATGCACTACCATTAAATACTATTAGAGAGATTATAAAGATCAAACCGGAAGACATAAAGCAGGTACAGAAGCAGGAAATAATACTTCTTAGAAACACCATTGTTCCGATAATCAGAATTGGAGAACGTCTTGACGTTCCGCCAAGCGACAAGGAAAGCAAGCTTTTGACAGTAGTTGTTGTTAAGAAAGGTGAAAAGCTTTCGGGATTCTTGGTGGACAATCTTATAGGACAGCATGAAATAGTTATTAAATCATTAGGTAAGCTGTTGTCCGGAATTAAGACCATAGCCGGAGCAACCATACTTGGAGACGGAAATGTTGCACTGATATTGGATGTAAACTCTCTTGCAGTATAGTGAAAGGAGTGTAATTAATGGCTGAAGCAGTATTAAATACCACACAATTTGTTGTATTTGTACTATCTGATGAAGAATACGGTTTGGATATCCAAATGGTCAATACAATTGAAAAGATGATTCCTATTACAAGAGTTCCTAAGACTCCGAGTTTTATAAAGGGAGTTATCAACCTTAGAGGTGATATAGTTCCCATAATGGATTTAAAGGAGAGATTTGGACTTCCCAAGACTGAGGAAACTGAAGAAACAAGAATAATAATAGTCAAATATGAAGATATTCAAATTGGAATAATTGTGGATGAAGTGAAAGAAGTTATTTATATCAATGAGGAGCAGATTGAAAGTACAACAAGCCTTGCAAAAGAAGGGCTAATGGAGAATGTGCTTGGAGCTGGAAAGGTTGATAACAGGGTTATAACTCTGTTAAACATAGAAAAGCTTGTTAATATTTCTGTTATTGAATGATAAAAGAATTAATTTTTAGGAGCAAAGATATGACAATTAATTTTAATGAATTAAACAACCTTCAACTGGATGTTCTTCGTGAAATAGGGAATATAGGAGCAGGTAATGCAGTTTCTGCTCTTGCCAAAATGGTTAACAGAAGAATAGATATGTCGGTTCCAAAGGTTAAAATTCTTGAATTTAGTGAAATTCCGGATATGCTAAGTGCTCCTGAAGAGCCTGTAGTGGGGATATTACTTGGTGTGACAGGTGATATTACAGGACATATTCTCTTTATGCTTGATAGGAAGTCCGCACGTTTTTTGGTCAATATGCTTTTGGGATTTAAAGAAAGTACCAGTGTGGAATTTGATGAGCTTGAGATGTCGGCAATAAAAGAATTGGGCAATATAATGACTGGGGCGTATGTTGCTGCCTTGTCAATGCTGACAAACTTAAATATTTTATGTAGTGTTCCTAATGTTGCAATAGATATGGCAAGTGCGATATTAAGTGTTACAGCTATTGAATTCGGCATGCTTGGCGAAACTGTACTTTATATTGCATCAGAGTTTAATGAAGGCGACAACAAGGTAATAGGGGACTTTTTTCTGATACCTGATATTGATTCCTATGAAACATTATTAAAGACTTTAGGGGTAATAATCTGATGCATGAAAATATAAAGGTAGGCATGGCAGATTATAAAGCAATTTGTCATCCAGGCATTCTGGTGACACTTGGTTTGGGTTCATGTGTAGGTATAGCTTTATATGATCCCACAACAAGAATAATAGGTTTAGCACATATAATGCTGCCGACAAGTAAAATTTCAAAGTCTGTTATAAATGAAGCTAAATTTGCAGACACGGCTATTGTTAGGCTTGTCGAGGAAATGGTTAAACTTGGGGCTAATAGAAGAATGATAAAAGCCAAACTTGCAGGGGGAGCACAAATGTTCAATTTTAATGATTTCAATGATAATATTCGAATTGGACTTAGAAACATAGAAGCATCACGTGAAGTTTTGGCCCAATTGGACATTCCTATTGTTTCTGAGGATGTTGGTGGAAGTCATGGTCGTACTATAGAGTTATACTCAGATGACGGAAAGTTGCTTATCAAAACCGTAGGGTTTGGTATAAATTATATTTAGATTTGATAGAGAGGAATCCTAATGGATTATATCCAAAGACTACCATATATAATTAGTTTAATTATGGCTATAGTTATAGGAACAATAAGCTATGTAGGAAAAGATGAGCTCAAGCAGACCTGCATTAAAATGACCGTTACCATAATAGCATTTTATGTAATCGGGGCATTTATAAGGAGCGTCCTATATGGCATTTTTGACGAAATTGAGAAAAGGAAGGAGGAGATGGAGAAAGATAATAATGATAATAATGATAATAATGAGGAAATTAATGTAAATGATAATGATAGTCAAAAAGCGTCGGATTAAAATGCACATAATATTGATTTCAGAGTTGATGAGAACTTTTTTCACAAGTTGTATTTGTCCTAAATTTATTAGTAATGGGGGATTTTGATGTTATCTGCAAATGTTAAACAAATTGATCTATGGAAACAGTACAGTGAAAGAAAAGACCCTGTTATTAGGGAAAAGCTCATTATTGAATATGCTCACCTTATAAAATATGTTGCCGGAAGATTGAGCATATATTTTGGGTCCAATGTTGAATATGACGATTTAATGGGCTTTGGTGTTTTCGGGCTTATTGATGCAATAGAAAAATTTGACGTAAATAAAGGTGTCAAATTCGAGACATATGCATCTTTAAGGATAAGGGGTTCCATAATTGACAGCATACGTGAGATGGATTGGGTGCCCAGATCCCTAAGGCAAAAGAATAAGGAGCTTGAAAGGGTTTATTTTGAAATAGAAAATCAATTGGGGCATTCCGCTACCGATAAGGAAGTAGCTGAAAAGCTTGGAATTTCTATGGATGAGTTCTATAAGCTGCTCAATGATGTCAGCGTTTCTTCCATGGTATCACTGGAAGATTTTCTTGAACAGAACTATGAAATAGGTGTTGATCATCCATATTCAAGAACTGAGGATAAGCCTGAGACATATATCGAAATCAATGAATTGAAAGAGATATTGAGTGATGCTATAAGTAAGCTGCCGGAAAAGGAAAAGACCGTTATATCGTTATATTACTTTGATGAATTGACTTTGAAGGAAATAAGTTCCATTATGAAAGTGTCTGAGTCAAGAATATCACAGCTGCATACAAAAGCTATATTGAGACTTAGAGGCAAATTGGCTAGGCACAGATCAATATTAAAAGACTAAAAAATCCGTGATGTATTTGCTTGTATTTAAAAAATTTTAAAAAAGGAAGGAGGTTAAGTAGTGAATTATTTGGATATAAATGATTTGGATATACAAAAGGGTTCTAATGGAAATGACGGATCCTTTGAGTTATCTTACAAAGAAGACGGTGTTTATCTAACTGTTAACCCGCCTGCAAAAAAAGGCAAAAAGGTGGAAACCCGTGAAGTATTAGAGAAGATAAACAGGAAGCAGATTAAGGATTATTCAAGAGGAGCTATTGATTTAGCCGTATTAAAAGCGGATAGAAGACCTGTAAAGATAGCTGAAAGTCAGGAAGAAGTGAAGGTTGATGCTACTGCTTCAGTAGTTATATCATCTGATAAAATGAAAGCCTTTATTACTTTTACTCCACCTGAAGGAGGCAGGATGCTTAGTGAACAAGAGGTTATCGAAACACTGACGAAAAACGGTGTTACTTTTGGTGTGAACGATGAATTGTTGGAAAATGTCATAAAGTATCCTGTATTTAATGAACAGATTCTTATTGCAAATGGAGTTGAACCTGTCAATGGACAAAACGGTAAGGTAGAGTTTTATTTTGATACAAGCAGTGATAGAAAACCGGCTATATTGGACGATGGAAGGGTGGATTACAGAGAACTTAACCTTATTGAAAGCGTTGAGAAAGGTAGAATATTGTGCTCGCTTTTGCCACCAATGCCGGGCAAAGCAGGTAAGACTGTGACGGGACAAGATATACCGGCTTTAGACGGAAAGCCTGCGGTGCTTCCTAAAGGAAGAAATGTGGAAGTTTCTGAGGATGGTCAATCTTTGTATGCCGTTATTGACGGACAGGTTTGCTATGCTGAAGGGAAAGTAAATGTTTTTTCTGTTTATGAAGTCCGTGGTGATGTTGATACGACAACAGGAAATATAAGCTTTCTTGGAAATGTTGTAGTTAAGGGAAATGTACTTTCGGGATTTTCTATCGAAGCTAGCGGCAATGTTGAGATATGGGGTGTTGTTGAAGGTGCCACTATAGAAGCCGGCGGAGATATTATTTTAAAAAGAGGCATGCAAGGTATGGGAAAAGGCTATTTAAAAAGCGGTGGAGATATAATAGCCAAATATATTGAATATAGCACAATTGAGGCCAAGAATGAAATAAAGGCTGAAGCAATAATGCACAGCAAAATAAAATGTGGAAACAAGCTTGAGTTGTCAGGAAAAAAAGGTCTTCTTGTAGGAGGCGTTGCAAAAGTTGGAAAGCTTATATCAGCCAAGGTTATAGGTTCTATTATGGATACTGTAACAGAGCTTGAGGTGGGAACAGATCCTACATTAAGGGAACGTTATAAAATATTGAAAGATGAATTAATTAAAATGGAAGAGGATATAAAAAAGGCTGATCAGGCTATTGCCATATTAAAAAAACTTCAGGGTGCCGGTGGGTTGAATGCAGAAAAACAGGCAATTATGGCAAAAAGTGTTAGAACAAAAGTGTTTTATTCAAACAGAATTGAAGAAATAAAGGTTGAAATTGCCCGTATAGATGAAGTATTAAAGCAGGAGTCGCAGGGGAAGATAAAGGCCTTGTCTACAATCTACAGCGGAACTAAAGTAATAATAGGGTCATGTACCATGTATGTCAAGGAGAACCTTCAGTACTGCACATTATATAGGGATGGTGCAGATATAAGGATTGGTGCTTACGATAGGTAGAGGAGTGGTTGTATGTCTATTAAACCTATTGACTTTCAGGTAATGTTACCTAAAACAGCAGAGGTATCAAAAACAATAAATGATAATCACCAAAAGAACCTGGTGATGCATCAGAATACTGCGGACAGCCTGCATCAGAAGTCGGAAAGTGAAGTTAGGACTGTTCATTCTCAAGAAAAAGCAACTGGTCCTGAGATAAAGGATAAAAAGGATAGGGAAAAAAAGAATAAGAAGGATAACAAAAAAAATAAGCAAAAAGATAATAACGAAAGCATTATTGATATAAGGTTATAAATTTTTTTTCTGTTTTGTTGTACTTGATGGAGCTGTTTTACTTCTTAAGAGGGGGAATTATAATGACTCAGTTTTACATAAGTGTAATTTTTATTGGAATTATACTTGTGGCTTTATCATTAGTTTGGATATTTTATGACAGGAAAAAAGCATATGATTATACCAAAAATGTGGAAAGTATGAAGGCTGGATTATTAGGTATGATGAAAGATGCAGAAGAAATGGTTGAGGAACTCAACCGCATTTCAGGATATATATTAGAGAACATTGATTCAAAAACTGATGAGTTAAAACAAACTCTTTTGTTAGCTGATGAGAAAATTAAAAAGATGAAGTCATTGCCTATTGAAAAGAATGAAGTAAAAAAAGAAAAGAATGAAGCTAAAAAAGAAAATACCGAGAATAAAAAAGAAAATACCGAGAACAAAAAAGAAGGAAGCTGTCGCGAAGTTATCGGGATCCAGGCTATACAGCTGAAAAATTTTACCGAAGAGTTTAATAGTTTGAAAAATTCTAAGCATAAATCGTGGAATATTGCTTCACACAGTAGATATAAAGAAGTAGTAAAGCTTTCGCAAAGCGGAATGGGTCAAACTGAAATAGCTAAAAAGCTCAATATGGGAAAGGGAGAAATTGAGCTTGTATTAGGTATGAACTCAAGTAATATGACTATCCAAGTATAATATTTGGGGAGGATATAATGATTAATTTTAACATAAAAAGTATAATTCTTGGAATTGGAATAGGTATAATTATAACTTCTCTAATTAGTATAATATATTTGGCAGGAAATGATTCAAAGTATACGATAAGTGATGAAGAAATAATAAGACGGGCTGAAAAAATGGGAATGGTAAAAGCTACTAGCGTACCTGATACCCAAAAAGTTTTGCCCGGCTATAAATTGGATTAAATATGTACTGTAAACCAAATTAATATGGACCATTGATATATCTTGTGATAGTTGACTTGTTCTTCTATCTTTTTTTATTTTATAAATCATAATTTTTTGGAATATTTGCTTTACAGATGTTTTTTATAATTATAAAATAATATTAGAATTGTTAATATTATGATTACCATTACCTATTTTTATTAAATGGTAATAAATTAGGAAAAAATATTATTGTTTGGGATTTTATTAAAAAACAGGGGGATTATAAGATGGTAAAGAAATTTACTGGTTTAGGTGTACTATTAATTACTTTGCTCTTGGGGACATTGACCTGCAGTGCTGCCGAATTGCTGCAAACAACAGAATTTAGTGGAGGTGTAAGTAATCCTTGGCACATTTCGGAAAGTCGAGAAGAAAATTCTTATTCTAAGGTTAAAGACGGTCAATATGTAATACATATTGACCATAAAGGAAGTTTAATGTGGGATGTGCAGATAAGTCACGAGAAAATATCAATAAGTAAAGGCCATACATATATTGTAAGTTTTTCTTTAACAGCAAATAAGGATTGTAAGGTATACGCCAAAATAGGCGATAGAAGAGAGCCTTATGAAGAGGCTTGGAACAACAACTGGAGACCCTTCGATGTTAAAGCAAATGAGATACTTTCGGTACGAGACACATTTGTTGCAGACAGGGACTATAGAGATGCAGTTTTTGCTTTTTATTTAGGAGGAGAACTGGCTGCTGACCCGCCTTATGAAATAAGCTTCATATCGATGTCGCTTTATGAGCCTTATATTGAGCCGACGTCTACTCCTACTCCAACACCTGTAAAATATATAAGGGTAAATCAGCTTGGCTATTATCCTAATGCCACAAAGAAAGCTACATTAAGAGTAAGCGGTTCTCAAACTTCACCTATTGAATGGCAATTGAAGAATAGTGAAGGTACCGTTGTTACTTCCGGTACTACAAAACCCTTTGGACTCGATAATTCATCGAACGAAACGGTTCATATAATTGATTTTTCACATTATACAACACCGGGCAAAGATTATCAGCTTTTTGCCAATTATGAAACAAGCTTTCCATTTGATATCGGTACCGATATATACTCGCAGATGAAATATGATGCACTTAAATATTTTTACCATGCAAGAAGCGGTATTGAAATAAAAATGCCGTATTGTGTTGACAGTAAATGGGCTAGACCTGCAGGACACACTGATGATGTGGCAGTTCTGGCGGAAGGAAAAGACTATAATGGACCTTCGACCATTAACGGAACAGGCGGATGGTATGATGCAGGTGACCATGGAAAGTATGTTGCTAATGGAGGATTTGCATTGTGGATACTGCAAAATCTCTATGAACACTCAAAATCAAAAGGAATTGATGATACATTTGGAGACAATAAACTCAACATACCTGAAAGTGACAATAGCATAAATGATCTTCTGGATGAAACCCGCTGGGAAATGGAATGGATGCTTAATATGCAGATTCCTGAAGGATTTGAGAGGGCAGGCATGGCAGTTCACAAGCTGGCGGATGAAAAATGGACTTCATTGGCGACAAGACCTGATGAAGATACCCAAAAGAGGGTATATTATCCGCCTTCAACGGCTGCTACGCTGAATCTTGCTGCATGTGCGGCACAAGCATCACGTATTTGGAAGGACATTGACGAGGAATTTTCACAGAGATGCCTTACAGCATCACAGATTGCATACAAAGCAGCCAAAGAAAATCCTGCTATATTTGTGCCTTATGGGATAGAAGTCGGGAGCTCTACATATGGAGACAACTATGTAGAAGATGATTTTTACTGGGCAGCCTGTGAGCTTTATGTGACAACAGGAGAGGAAGAATACCTTGTTGATTTGAAGGGATACAAGGACAGCCTCAAGATGCCTGTAACATTAACAGGTGAGTACAAAGGGTGGGCTGGATGTTTTGACAGATGTTCTACAGGAGGATTAGGAACACTTACACTTGCTTTGCACAAGAAAGATGAGTTTCCGGAGGCTGTGGACAGTATAAACAGTGCAGCTGATGTATTCATTGAAGTACAAAATAAAGAAGGATATGGAGTTCCTCTTTCTTCAGTTACAATTGAGTTTTTTGGTAGGGAAGGGAGCATGGAAGCGTATCCATATGCTTCAAATAGCTATGTTATTAATAAGGCACTTGTGATGGCATATGCATATGATTTCAGCAATGATACAAAGTATATTGATGGCTTAACTGAGTCTATGGACTATTTGATGGGACGAAATCCGCTTTATAAAGCTTATGTGACCGGATACGGTGAAAATCCTGTTAAAAATCCACATCATCGCTTTTTCTGCCCGCAGATAGACGATACATATCCATCAGTTCCACCGGGATTTTTAGTAGGAGGTCCTTATTCGGAGTCACAGAGTATCTGGCCTTTGGCCGGGTGTGCTCCATCCAATATAACACCGCCACAGATATGTTATATTGATAATGTTGAAGCATGGGATGTTAATGAGGTTAATATAAGCTTCAATGCACCATTATCCTGGGTAACCTATTATTTGGATGCATTTGGAAAGGAAATTCCTGCACGTCCTACACCAACGCCAATAGTGGTTCCGGAGGACTTTAACAAGGATGGAGTTGTTAATATGGTAGATGTTATGATGCTTGCACAAGCGATCTATGGGTATGATCCCATATATGATTTGAACCATGATGGAGTAATAAACATGGCGGATGTTATGAAGCTGGCTATTAAATTTGGATATACATATAGGGTGCAATAGAGATGTAATGATGAAAAATTATTTATAATATCATGTATTTATAAAACAAAAAACTCACTTTAAATAGGTGAGTTTTTTGTTTATATTCCTATACATCTGCATGTCTTGCACCATAACAATATAGTCAAAAGAACCGGATTTAATTTATGGCGTCATTGACCCATTCTGCAATATCGTCAATTACATAGAGAGGGACATTGGCCTTTTTGAAATATTCTAAAGGTGTACTTTGTCCTTCGCCCTCTGTATACATATGGTTAAGTTTGGGATAGAGCTTGAAAGTTGCGTTCTCTTTAGAAGAAAGTGCATTCTTCCAGCCGCTAAAATCTTCCTGAGCTGTTACCTGATAATCTCTTTCACCCTGTAATATCAAAAGGGGTTTTGTGACTTTTTTTACTGTTTCTGTTGGATTATAAGCTTTCAAATCAGCCCACCAGTAAGGAGTTCCCATTGCATAACCTTGTGGAGGATTTTCCGTTGAGAAGGTATCCGACTTGATTAAGTCAATTTGGGTCTTTATCATATCCGCCTGTTCCTTTGTTGCCATATTCAAGTTTGCCAGGTATTCATACTGCTGTACCATTAAATCTCCCATAAATCTTGACGGACCACTCATAATAACAGCACCTTTAAATATATTGGAAGCTTTATCTGTCATAATTCTCGGTATAAGCAAGCCGCCCTGACTGTGTCCTAATACAAATATATTGGATGGATCTATTATTTTTTGTTTAGCGAGAAAATCGGCAGCAATAAATGCATCATCTGTTGTTTCTTCTTTAACGGTTACATCATTTATTAACCCGAACTTAAGATTATGCTCTAATGATCTTTTTTCATATCTTAAAACAGCAATATTTTTTGCTGCAAGACCTACGGCTAAGTCACGAAATGTTTTTTGGGCACCTAGAGTCTCATCTTTGTCATTTGGGCCCGATCCATGTACCAGTATAACTACAGGAAATGGCCCGTTTCCTTTCGGTACTGTCAGAATGCCGGGAAGCTTCCATTCACCGGAACCTATAACAATTTCCTTCTCCAAATAGCTGTCAGGATTGTCATATTCCGGGGCTAAGTATGGTTCGCTTAGGGTAATGGTGCGTAGCATAAAATCATCTATAAAGCCGCTGTAATCAAATCGTATAATATAGTAGAACTTCCCGATAAAAGGGGAAGTATATTTTATTGAAATGTTTATATGTACACCGTTTCTTTCGGATGTAATGCTTTCCTGCTTAATGCTGCCTGCTGATTTTAGTATGCTGGCCTGCTGTTTTACAATTTGTGGTGTAACTATACCTTTTAATGTTTTGTTATATAATGCAATACATTCCGATATGTTTTCCTGTTGGAGAAACTCCATATATTTAACGGATAATATTTTGAGACAGTCTTCAAGATTCATTTTGGTACCTAATGCATTGTTAATTATGTGAAGAGGTACGGTTATTCTGCCATACTCGCATTTTATAGGTGCATCTAGAATAACTGTTTTTCCGTTAACTATAGCTTTGTTGCTGCCTACTGTAACTTTTAATGTATTTTTTCCTTTAATTGCAGATGCTGTAGAGGTCTTTTGATCCCATGTTATTTCTGCACCTTGTGAAACACCTATAATCCTTAAAGGTACAAATTCCGATTCTCGCCCCGACTCCTGTCCGGTATTTCCAAAAGCAGATTGGGTGAAGCTAAGGGTAAAAAATGCTGCAAGTAAAATAAATGAGATTAATTTTGATTTGACCTTCATATTAGCTCACATTCCTTTCATTGTATTAATTTGTTGTTTAAAACAGTAAAAACTATAATAAATAACAGCAAACTGGAAATTAATATCCATGATATGGGACGAGCCCAGTTAATTGTCCAGCCTATACCAAACCTTTTTTCAACAATAAACGAAGGATCTTCAGCATTAAAATAAAAGAGGCCTAATTTCCAATACTTGTCATCGTCCGTTCTTGATGCTTTGTTTTCGGAAGAGGAACCAGCGTTGGCTTTATTTTTGAAAAGTCTGCTTCCGCCCTGACCGGTAATCAGAGCCAGAATTATAGAGCATGCAACTATACTTAAAACAACAATTTGAGGAATTGCGATGATAACCAGTTTGTTTTTTATAAGACCGAATATGGATAACTGAATAAATCCTATCATTGCTATTAAAACAAATCCAACTGCAATTATGTATATAGACCACATATATCGGAATCTTCTGTTTTGTTCGGATGATTTTTCCGGGTCTGCAGGGTCAATGGCCTGTTTTGCTTTTCCAATCATCCAGTAACTGAATATCATCATTATCAATAAAAATGATTGTGTCATTGGTGCCCAGAGTAATGTCTTATATGATTTTTGCATCCATCCTCTGACTTCACCGTCAAAATTCCATCCGGTAGGTAATTTATCGGGTATTGTTTCATAGAGCACATATGTTAAAATTATTGTAATTGCAATTAGAAATACATGTGAAATAAACCACAATAATGAAGCAATTAATTTTTTGTTCCTGAAACCGGTATCTACAATTACCACCTGGGAACTCTCATCGGTCCAGTTCATTCTCGATTTTAAATTTTTGACTTGATTATGGCTTTTAAAGTAAAAGATATACATCAATGCAACCAGTAAAAAGATGCCTGCAGTGCTGAATAAATAGGCAACATCGCTTTGAATAAAAATGGACGGCAGGAATGATGCTATTGATATCAATCCACCAAATAAAAGTGTTTTATTACGGTAGGATTTTTTTATTGCTGCTATTTCAGTATTGGAATGTGCTTCATCAGGAATGCACACACCAAAGAATATGTTTTTTCTTGTAATGTATGGAGCTATAGCAATTAAAATTAATGTTGGAATATAACATGTTAAGTAAATCAACAGAATGACTGAAATTTTCATAAAATCTTACCTCCTGTCTGTTTTAACTCAGTAAAAATTTCCTTGCATATGGCATTAAACTCATCAATTGCCATGCCTCTGCAAAATGCTTCAGTTATTATGGGCCGCATATTGGCTTTAAGCTGACTTATGTATTCGTTTGTAACTTTTATGTCTTCAGCAGGACTCACGACAACACCTTTTTGCCTGTGAATTATTATGAAGCCATCTTGCTTTAGCATTGTATATGCTTTATTTACGGTATGTAGATTAATGCCCAAATCGGATGCAAGTTGTCTGACGGATGGAAGGGGCTCTCCAGGTACAAGGCTGCCTGTTGCAATGCCCTCAATGATTTGCATTTTCAGCTGCATATAAATTGGTATTTCCGATTGTAAATCCAATTTTAATAGCAAACTATCACCCCATTTGTTATAAATAATATATCTGTTATATATATAATATAACAGATATATTATTATTGTGTCAATGGGAGTAAAAAAGTTTTGGTGGTAAAAATTCCACATTCAAAATTAAGCAAATCATATTGTGTTTTTTCAAAGTATTTGCTAAATTAATAATATTGATTCCACTGCATAAACTCTTTTTTTACAATAGATGTACCTTGACAA
>DAOOVO010000053.1:0-27524 GCA_035370245.1 Pseudobacteroides sp. | reverse complement strand
TTATTAGTTTACACCATTTTTTAATGTCTGATACCAAAGTCAGGTTATATATCAAATAATAGTACAATGCAATAAACTTTTCCCTAAATTTGCTTAAAATCCTAACAAATATTAGATAATAAACAATTCTATTGAAAAAATAAAAAAAGCAGTAAATCTATTACATTTTTCCATTCCAAAACTATGTTTATACATAAGTTTGTATCATGGCATATGTAATAGATTAACGCTTCTTAACCTAATATACTCCAGCTCGTAACTGTCAAGAATCATTTGTCCTAATTAAGGTACATCATCCTCAAAGGCAATGGATACACAAAAATCATCACAAATTGCAGTTTTAAACCTGATACCTCTATTATTAAATTTAATTTTATCATTTGATGTATCAAGCCTTTTGAAATTCATTTTCATTCCCAGTTTAAAAACCTTTGAAGCAGCTTCCTTCCTTGTCCAATATGTTATTGTTTTTTGGGAAAACTCCACACCTTTAAATCTTTTTAAGTCCTCTTTTTCATTTATATTGTAGAAATGCTCAATTAAAGAAGGCTTTATCTCATCAATCCTCTCCATATCCACACCTATGCTGTTTTCAGATATCATTCCAATACAATACGGAAAGGAATGCGTTATTGATACACATAATTCGGGATATTGCAATATATAAGGTGCACAATCTCCACCCTTGAGAACATCTATGCATGAAGGATCAAATAGTCTGGAACTCTTCATTTTATATTTGAAAAGTGCAGACTTTACGGCATATCTTCCCGAAAGCCACTGAATTTTGTTCTTCTCATTCTTAAGGCTGTAATAATACTCCATTTCCTTATGGGAAAGGACCGAGAGAAGGTTTAAATCCTTCTCTTTCAATCTTTTTCCCATTTCAACCATATTCACAAGGCAGAAATCAAATTTATAATACTGCTTTAACGATTCAAGGGCATTTTTTAAAATATATTCTGTTTTAGAATTATATTCTATTTGAGGAAAGTTTGCCATAACAACCCTCCATCATTGTGCTATCTTCTTAACAGTGACTTTTTTAGCATAATAGCAAACCTCTCCCTTTTCATCGTACAGTATTACATCATAAGATTTTTCACTATCATTGCCACCGATCTTTTTAGCATACGCCTTATATTTACCGGATTTCTTAGGTGGGTTTACAATGCCGAACTCATCAACCTGCCATGGCAGATAAAGCCCATCAGTATTATACGAAGAATGAATACCGCAGCACTGCATTATAGAATCGGCAAATGCAGGATTTATCAGCATATTGTCAATATTATACTTCTTATTGTTTATCTGTTCCTCCGACAATGCAATTAAAAGTACAACTCCCCTATCATTGTACTTAAACATATTGATTTTTGCGGCCTTTTCATCCATAAACAGCGGTCCTAAATTTATTGCATTAGGAAGCCTTTTGGATAATTGTTCAAGGGAATATTTAAACGGAATTTCAACCATATCGGCAGTTTCAATCTCTTTAAGCTTATTTAAATACTCATAATCTCCAATCATTGGTGAAACATCCATACTATTTAGTTCTATCAGCCTTCCCTCACCAATTTTAGGCTTAAAGTAATTGTAGAATGTAGCCTTTATGAAGCCATCGGAATATTTTACAGGCTTTAATACAACTTCCTGAGGCTTTTCATTGAAGAGCTTTAAAGCATTATTAAACTTAAGATTTTTAAAGCAATATTGACCGTTTTTCCCAAACAACAAGCTATGTGCCTGTGCACCCATTTCCATAAAACCAACAGCAGGCATTAAAGGCGTTTTTCCCACTCTGTGATGGTTAATGATAGGGTCTGCTTTAACGGAAAGTACCTTGTATATTCTTTTTATTTCTCCATCTTTTTTACCGACCCAGTCTATAAGAGGTGTTTCATTTTTTATGCCGTGCCATTTCTTTAATCCCACAAAATAACTAAGTCCCTTACTTATTACAATCTCATCGATATTTATATTGCTTGATAGTATATTAATAAACTCATTAACTCCCCGTTCAGGCTCAATCAAATGAAGTCCCATTTCCTCAGCATTCTCTTTAACAAACTCATTTCTCCAAGCCATACCCATATCTTTCCATCCGGACCATGAAATGCTGACCGCTCTAATTTTCTTGTTCTGAGACTTAATCATGGACATAAAGCTGCTAAGAAAATTATTTGCTGAACAGTAATCCAACTGTGCTTCGTTTCCAAACCTACCGGATATGGATGAAAATGCAATAAGCACTTTTAAATGTTCTTTATCTACCAGCCTATATAGATTGCATAGTCCGTTGGCTTTAACTTCAAATACTTCCTCAAACTCTTCCTTTGTCTTCTGCCCTATAAGCCTGCTTTTTTCTATGCCTGCACCATGTATAACAACATTAACCGGACCGAAATTTGCTACAGCAGCATTAAGAACTTCTTTCAAGCCTTCATGATTTCTTACATCACAGCTGTAATAACGAACATCACATCCATTTTTTCTGATATCGTTTAAAAGCTTGTAGACCGAAATTGCTTTGTTCAATTTGTTGTACTCATTTTGAACCTCTACAGGAGTAGCTTTTTTACCCTCCCTCTTAAGCTTGTCATATATTTCATTCTTTTTTTGCTCCAATGAACTTTCGTCAAGCTTTGACAGCTCTTCTATATTAGGAGGCAAAACAGTTCTACCAACAATTGTAAGCTTAACCTTGAACCTTCTGGAAATTTCATGCACAATTCCTGCTGTAATTCCATTTCCTCCTCCTGTTATTACAAAGTGATTTGAATCAAATTTTTCAACAGCTGTCATATCTTTTCGATCCACATTATCCAACTTCAAAGTCACTCTTTTATCATCAACATATCCAACCTCATAAAGACTTGATGACTCCTCCAATTCATCATGGATTTTTTCCAATACATCCTCGTCGAGATTTAGACTGTTCTTTTCACACAGGTCGACTATTTTTACTTTTGATTTCCCAAACTCTTTTCTAAGACCTTTATAAAATCCGCATAGTGCACCATAGTAAGGATTCAACTTTAAATTCTCGTCGCTTGAAAAACCAAAGCAACCATCGGCAAAGACCGTGCATATTATTCTTAATGCCGGATCGGGTCTTATTTGAGACAGCTTTTTATAAAATATAAACCTTGTTAGACCGTTTAATTGCAGTATCTCTTTTTCTGATTCATATGTAAGTTTTTGAAATTCATAAGTTTCCCCTAAATGCCCGCAATCTATGATGACATCGGTCTTATTAATTATATCTTTACAGTTAATAATCCTTTCTTCAAGCTCCTCTGAACTAATGCATTTTTCGTACACAAACTCACCGACATCGGAAGAAATCTTTTTAAAATATTGGCAAACATCTCTTACTGCTTTTGAATTGTCTCCAATAACAAGGATGCTTTTGTCCTTTAAATCATAATCCTTTGCCCCAATGTTCTCCGAAACAGCTATGGGGTATTGAACGCACAGCTCCAATTGATCATCATTTTCGGCAACATCTTTATTATCAGCAACATCTTTTGTTTCGACTTGGGTATAATCACTATCATTAGTTATATCATTATCGTTATCACCATCATATTTGGATTCGGCCGGTTGCAGTGAGCTTTCGAATTCTTTTAAAACATTGATTTTAACCATATCAATTATAGATCGAATATTTTTGAGCTCAGACTGGCTTATTTTTACATTTCCATCAATATTGAATTTCCGAACCAGCTCAGAGAAAATAGTCGCTTGCTTTATGGTATCAATACCTAAATCAGCTTCAAGCTCCATATCATCCTCAAGCATTTCAACAGGATACTGGGTAACCTCAGAAATAAGCTTTAATACCTCCGCACCCACATCATTGTCATTGAAATCCCTAGGCTTCTTACTGTCGTCATTTTCCCTTACTATATCTACATCCTGCAAATCTTTAGTTTTAGGTAATTGTGTTGCATCTTCCGCATCAATGTTTGCAGCTTTTTTACCTTTTTCTCTCACAAACTCAATTAAGGCTCCGATTGTTTTGTACATTGAAAGATTCTCAGTGTTTTCTTCAGTTATTTCAAACCTGTCCTTTAAAATTGAGAATATAGTGGCTTGTTTTACAGTATCAATTCCCAAATCGGCTTCCATTTCCATTTCCTTATCAAGGAGCTCAACCGGATACAATGTTATTTCCGAAACAATCTTTAGAACTTCATCTTCACAATCATTTGCAGACTCCATCATAGCCGGCTTCACTTCAATTTTTTTAGCTGTAATATCTTGTGCATTGCTTTCAGATTGAGATTTCGCAACTTCAACATTATCCTTTTCCATTGATTCGTCACATAACATAGTCTCTGCAACAAGAAGTCTTCCATAATTCTTTAAACATGCATCTTTCGAAGATATCCTCTCAATCCATTCCTGATATGCCTTTTTGTCAACAATCCTTTCATCTCCTCTAGCCACTCTTTGCAGCAAATGGTAGTTTCCATTGCCGCCAAAAGCGGACACCGTCCTTAGAACATACTCAACCTCATAGTCGCCACCCTTGGATAAATTGAGGCCTTCAAGATCAGGATCAGGCTCCTTGTAATTTACTACGGGAGGAATTTTCTGATACTGCAGCACCTTTGCCGAAACGGCTTCTTCAATGGATGCACCTAAAGTATGGCCTGTCATTCCTTTTGTGTTTATTACTTTAATTTCCCTAAACTTATCGCCAAAAGCACTTTCTAAAGCTTCCTTTTCCATATTTGAACATCCACCCTGCCTATGGGAATAGGTCTCATGGGAGCAATAAACCATTTTAGACGCTATGGCATGTCTGCTAAAGTTATGCATTTTTTCCATTTTGGATATAAACTTGTCCAACTCTATACAATGCTTATTTGTATCAATTCTCGATTGGTGTCCGCCGGAATTAAACATATGAGTGCCTAAAATACGGCATATGCCGTTCATTCCTCTTTTAGCAACATCCGAATCTTTTTCGATAATAAGTCCCACGGCACCTGAGCCTAGAATCATACCGCTCCTACGCTTATCAAACGGAATAGCAGCATCATACAAATTGTCCGCTTCAGTAAGTGCACCGACACTCGAGAATGCCCCTCCAACCCACGGCAGCATATTTCTTCCGTTGGTTATATCTGCTCCTATAACTATCATCCTGTTGGCATGTCCCGCATATATCAAGTCCTCGGCAACGGTTACCGCACTTGCTGTCGTTGAGCATGCTGAGCTTATGTGCATATTAGGACCTTTCGCTCCTATAAACTGTGCTAACATGTTATTGGCTTTAGATGTCAGCTGAGTCAGTAAATTGTAATTGAATTCATAAACATCCGATTCGGTCAGATTGTTTGAAAGCCTTGAATAATGCAATGCGAACCAATCAGTCAATATTTTTTTGGAATCATAGTCATTTACTTTTGAAATAACCCCCTCAAAAAACTTTAAGATATCCTTTCTTGTACTTGAACTGAACTTAGCTGCAGTATACTTAGACACTTCAGATATTACCGCTTCAATAGGAGATAATCCGCTTGCGAAAATAATACCGGTTTCATCTTGCATCTCTTCCGGCAATACTAGCCTTCCCGGCAATAAAGAGCCTGAAGATGTCTTTTTAAGCTCCCTAATAAGTGGAATTCCTGCATCCTTTAACGCCTCATACCCTGCTGCAACTCCTGCACATACATTTTGAGTCATTTGATTTAAAAACTTTTCGTCAATAAGATAATCATTGACCATATCTATTTTTCCGAATTTACCTACAAAATGTATGACCTCATTTATTGATGATATTCTTTTAAATACAGTTTCCTTTTCATTTTTTATAAGTCTTGTAATATTTAAATCCAATATGCTTTCTGCTTCCTCATCAGTAAGCATTTCAATCATGTTTCTGCCATCTAAAATATACTGAAAATTATCATCCGTAAAAGCCTTCTTAAATGTTCCGGGAAGTCCCATGGAAACACCGGTATATAAAAGACTTTCCCTGTTATTTTCAAAGCTTTCTCTGATACTTTTAAGACTTTCCTCGGGTTTTTTAACCGTACCGCCAATATTTTCGCATGGGGTATCTTTTTGATCTACTTTATAAACAACAGTACTGACATTTTCTTTCTGCAAGCCAAGAACCGTGTTGGAAGGAACATAATTAATCTCCACACCACCGGCAAAAAGCATTGCAAGTGCTTGTTTAAAACATTCTACCGGGCATTTGCTCCTGTTATTTACATTTATCACTTTAACTTCCTTATCGGAAAGTATACTTTTTACAATGTTAGTTAGAACGTTGGAAGGTCCTGATTCTATAAATACCCTTACACCCCTTTCGTAAAGCTTTAACACAGAGTCGGCAAATCTTACAGGCGATAATATTTGTTCTTTCAACACGTCAGCCACATTATCGTTCCCTATCATCAAATCATTATAAAATTCCGATAAATGACATGCCATTATTTTAAATTTAGGACTGCTAAACCTGATATCCTTTATGCTTTCATAAAACGATTCCGCTGCCCTAGATACAACATCCGTATGAAACGCATGGGATACATTTAAAATGGTGTTCTTGTATCCATTTTGGTTTAAATACTCGGAAAATCTCTCAATTTCCTTTTTGTCTCCTCCCACAACCGTCTGTTCCATAGAATTGATGTTGGCAATCATTACACCAAGCCCGGAAGACTTTATGATTTCCTCCACCTTATCCGCTTTTTCCTTTATGCTAAGCATGCTTCCTCTCTGATCTTCATCAATGCTGTCAAATGAATAACCTCTATGGCCTATTATGCTTACAGCCGATTTCAAATCGATCATTTCACCTGCAAACAGCGATGTTATCTCCCCAAGACTGTGCCCAATCATAAAATCTGCCTTAATTCCTGCCTCACATAACAGCTTGTACACTCCAATATTGCTTATAAACATTGCTGGATGAGTATTTTTAGTGTTTTTTAGAGTATCTTTAAGCTTTTCATCATCTCCGAAAATTAAAGGCATTATGGAACTGTTGTATTTGGACTTCCAAATTGCATCCGCATTCATATAGAAAGCCTTTACACAGGGGTAAGTTTCATAAAGTCCCTTCAGCATATTGGGATATTGGGAGCCTTGCCCCGGAAACATTAAGGCTATTTGGGAAGATGTCACCTCAGGACCGTTACCTGCATAAATCCCCTTTAGATTTAGTTTATTGGCCTCATTTAATCTGTCTTCTCTTATATAATGTTCAACCATTTTCCATTTGTCCTTCAACTGATGAAGCGAGCCGGCACAAATAGATACACGCCAATTGTGCTTGCAACTGGCAGATATGTTATTGATATAAACAGCCTTTTCAAACGTATCTTGAGATTCTTCACAATTTTTAACAAACGATTGGTAGGAGCCAATCAAATCTTCAATGGAATCACCCGAAAACAAAACAGTCTCTTCCTTATTTGTAAAATTTTCTTTAAAATCTAAAATATTATTTCCATCATTCCTGCATTTGTTTATACTTAAGCTGTACGATTTTCGCAAAAACTCAGGCCTGAATTCCTCCAGGCAAATATGATAATCAGCACCTCCAAATCCATATGAACTCACGTTAGCCCTTCTTGGATGCTGAGAATTTTCCATCCATTTTATGTTATCCTGAAGTATATAAAACGGCGAACCTTCCAACTGCAACTTTGGATTTATTTCCACAATGTTTGCAGTTGCCGGCAATATTTTGTTTTGAAGTGCCAGTGTGGCCTTTATAAAGCCTGCAATCCCTGCTGCATTTTTTAAATGTCCTATATTTGACTTTATCGACCCGACACCACAGAAATTTTCTTTTTGTGCACCCAGCTCGGCAAAGGCTTTTTTCAATGCCGAAACCTCAACAACATCCCCAACAATGGTTCCGGTACCGTGAGCTTCAATCATTTCAATTGTATCAACCGGATAACCTGCCATTTGACATGCTCTTTTTATAACCCTAACCTGACCTTCTTCACTTGGTGCCGCAATATATTTTCCTTTACCGTCGCTTCCCTGTCCGTATCCCGAAATAATAGAGTAAATATGATCTCCATCCCTTAAAGCATCCGAAAGCCTTTTAAGTACTATTGCACCGCCTCCAAGTCCCATAACAAACCCATTTGCCCTTGAGTCAAAAGGATATATGCCATCGGGAGATAAAGCATTTATTCCGCTAAAAGATACCAATCCGATTTCCGATACGGTTACTTCCACCCCTCCGGTTATGGCAGCATCAAACTCATGGTTCAAAAGACCTGAAACACTAGCTGCAATAGCTGTAAGTGATGAGGCACATGCAGTATCTATTACATATGATGGCCCCCATAAATCCAATATATTGGAGATCCTTCCTGCAATTACATTTTGCAGATATCCCGGAGAAGTATCTTCAATTATCGGCAGAGTATCCTTAAGAACATCCCGGGAGACATCTTTTAAAATCTCTTGAATTTTCGGCAATCTCTCCTTAGAAATATCAGGATGATTTAAAATATGGCTTTCTACATTTGCAAAAAAAGTTCTTCTTACTACATTCTCAAACTTTTCCCCCGGACATGCATTACATAAAATAACTGCCGTACGCTCTTTAGGAAGACTGCTTTTCAAATTTTCTACAGCTTGATCGACGCAATATATTGCGGCCTTTTGATTATTATCCATGTATGCTGCAACTGCCGGGGGTATCCTGTATTTCCTCCCCAAACTCATAAAATCAAATTCATCTATCATTGCAGCAATCTTAGTGTAGCTCTTGTCCTGCTTGCTTGTTTTACCTTTTACCTCCGGTCGGTAAAATACGGATTTGTTAAAGTAACGATCGGGTATTTCTTTAATCGATACTCTCTTTTCCAATATATTTTTCCAAAGAGCATTGGTATTCATTGCATCAGGCAAAATACACCCTACCGCAACAACGGCAACTCTCTCCTGAGGATAATAATACTTCATAACAACAACCTCCAAATTACATTAAAAATACAGATTTAAATTTATTTAAAATTTTTAATTAGCCGCATCTTTAATGCCAATGGTGAGCAGTCTTTTTTCATTAAGTATTGCCTTGTAAATTTTCATAGGTTGAAATGATGTGAAAAAAACGTTGTCCAACTTACTAAATAATGATAGAATCGGTATTGAAATACAGTCACACCAATGAGAGAATGGTACAAAAGTAAGTCTTTTGCCATTTTCTGAATTGATAAGTACTTCCAGATTCCTTTCCTTTGAATCAAATAAAGATTCACAATAATTCATAAATATCTCTCCCCTATTGAATAAATTAAATAAATAAAAATCAATTTTGAAATTAATATAAATATTTTTTTAAATTAATATAAATAATTGATAATGTATATATTTAAGCTCTAATATCTAAAAATCATTCCACCACTGCTTGCTCCTGCACCGTGTGCCTGCATCATTACAAGATCTCCTCTTTTGAGTCGTCCTGAAACAATAAGTTCATTAAGATTCAAAGGACTCATGGCACCTACTGTGTTGCCGTACTTGTAAAACAGGTTCTGACTCTTCTCCTTCGGTATACCAATCATATTAAGCTGTGCTTCCCATATCTTTGTTGATTGATCGGATGTAACAAAAAAATCAATATCATCTATTGCCAGATGAGTCTCTTCAAGAAGCTTATCCGCAACAATCTTTGAGTATTCGGCAGAACTGTTAAAAATCAAATTGCTATCTGATATTTTCATAAAAAAAACACTCGGATCCAATTCCTCCATATCTTCACGATTAAAACTAGTACCAAATGTAACCTTTGCATTATGATACAAAGCATGATTGGTAAAAAGATAAGATGCCAGGAAATTCTTTATTTCAGAATACCCTATAAGCATTGCCACAACAGCATCCCCGAATAAAAACACAGTCTTAGGATCAGGTTTTCCCCAGTGTCTTATACACTTTCCGATAGCACTGCCTCCAAAAATAAGAACATAGTCGTCACCGGTAGCGATATATCGAATAGCCATATCCATAGCATGCAAAAAGCCGCTGCATGCCGAGCAAATGTCAAAGGCAGGTATTCCTTTCTTTGCTCCAAGCTTTCTCAGCACCCCAATTGATGAAGCAGGTATCATATAATCGCCAAATAACTTGGTGTATATGACTCTATCCACTCTATCAATATCTATATCCGCTCTTTCCAGACACTGAATTGCAGCTTCAGCCATTAAGTCCTCCAGCTTTTCGTCAATCTGAGTCCATCTTCTTTCCTTTATTCCCAACGAGTACTCAACTGCTCTATTAGTTGCCAAAATATCATAAGTATCAATAATATACTGATTTGAAACCACATGCTGAGGAATGCCTACACCTGTAGATACAATTCTCGCATACCTATCCATTTTCAATGACCTTATTTCAGGGAATTTTATTTCTGTTTCCATTGGGCCTCCAATTATTCAAATATATTAAATGCGATTAATCTTTTACATCTATATTCTGCTAAATGTAATATTAATTATAGTTGTTAGTCTTAAACTTTATATATTAAGCCTCCACCACTTAGACCTTCCCCATGGGATATCAGCATAATATTCATACCTCTTTGAATCTTTCCCGTTCTAAAACCATAATCCAAAAGTAATGGCAGCATCGCAGACATAGTATTTCCATAATCCTTTAAAAGGGTAATGCTTTTATCCTCCGCTACCCCCAATACATCCAATGTGAGTTCCCAAATTTTGCGATTATTCTCGGTTACCAGAACCAAATCAATATCATTTATTCCAAGGCCGCTTTCCAAAAAAAGATTTTGTGAAACGGCAACAACTGCCTGTTTGTAAAACTCTTCTGCTACTTTCCAGTTATCCATTTTATATGTATCAAATACACGTGACATTTGGTCCTTGTCGTCTAATGATTGATCCAGATCAACAAGTGTTAAGGGAGTTATCGCAGTAGCATTCTCATAATATTCATAATTAGAATAAAAATAACTTGCCAATATATGTTGCTCTTTGGAATATCCCAACAAAATTGAGGCAGCTCCATCCCCAAACAAGAAAGCTATCCTTGGATCGGTCTTGCTTAACAACTTGGTGGTCATGCCTCCGGACACAATAAGAACATAGTCGTCTCCGGTACTTATATATCTTGATGCGGCATCAACAGAGTGCAAAAATGACGATATTCCGCCATCAATATCAAAAGCATGTACAGCAGTTGTACTTTGAAGCTTCTGCTGCAATATGCTTGCTGTCATTGGTAGAAGGTTGTCTCCATAGAACTTATTTACAATAAGCCTGGATAAATCATCCGGCTTTAAACCGTATTCTACCAGACATTTATCAGCTGCTTTTTTTAAAATATCACTGTCAGACTCATGGTCATATGCTACATGCCTTGTTTCAACTCCTATGGATTTTACAATAGCAGAACTTTTAAAAGGCAGGCCGTTTCTATATATGATTTCCTCATTGTTTACTATTTTTTCTGGTAAGTAGGATGCTGATGATTTTATTTCGCAATAGCGGTCTATGTTCTTCCTTTTATATTCAGGAAAAATATATTTAGTATTCGTCATATATACCCCCAAAATTTTATGAACAAAACCCTTAAGGATTTTTTATTCTTAATTTTTTGCATGATAAATCAAAGTGTATCCTGAACTTTTACTGTTTTTAACACAAGGGAAATTCTCGACTTTCTTAGGTACTTCAATAATTTATTGGATTAATTATTCCGGTCCGGCACTTAGGATAGTGCCACAGCTTCATGCATACTCACGTAAAGGCAGTATAAAAAGCTTTTGTAGTTATGTTTTACCTATAACCCCGGATAAGGCTGGCTTATAGAAAGATAATGCTTTTTGAAGGCACTGTATAATTAAGAGTAAAACTTCAAAATTTCAAAATAATTAAATACCATTAATTTTTACATTTATCTTCTGCTAAATGTATAATTAATTGCGTATTTAATGCAGCAATAATTAAGTTTACAATGTACAAAAATATAATCTTATCAAACAATTACCTGTCAAAAAAATATAAAATTAATAATTGTTTAATACAAATATGATAATACAGGATAAAAAAAATGTAAAGTCCCATACATAATAAGTTAACTGAATATATACTTTCTAAGTACAATTGTTTTGTGTCCCTTTCACTGTAAAGAATTGCCCATGTCGTTCCATAATGGTATAATTTAATTAAGATATCAATTTAGCTATATTAAATACGATTAATCTTTTACATTTATATTCTGCTAAATGTAAGATTGAGAGTAAATAACGTATTTAATGTATTAATTTTTATTAATTTTAAGAGGAGGGATCAGAAAACATTTATTTAAGACAAAACTAGAGAATTTAGATTAAAAATTAGGAGGTAACGATGTTAAGTAAAAAGAGTTTTCTAAAAAAAGTATCAGTGTTCTTGTCAGTTACATTGCTGACATCTGTAGTGGTTATTCCTCAGACCACTGCAACATCCAATGCTGCACCAACATTCAATTATGGTGAAGCATTACAGAAATCAATAATGTTTTATGAGTTCCAACGTTCCGGAAAACTTCCTGAAAACAATAGAATTAACTGGCGTGGAGACTCAGCTCTTACAGACGGTGCCGATGTCGGTGTTGATTTGACAGGCGGTTGGTATGACGCAGGTGATCATGTCAAATTCAACCTTCCCATGGCTTATACCGTTTCAATGCTTTCATGGAGTGTATATGAAGCACGGGATGCTTACGTAAAAAGCGGACAACTTCCCTATATTTTAGACAATATTAAATGGGCTACAGACTACTTGATCAAGTGCCATACCGCTCCAAACGAATTCTATTACCAGGTTGGAAACGGTGATGATGACCATAAATGGTGGGGTCCTTGCGAAGTTATGCAAATGGCAAGACCATCATATAAAGTTACATCTTCAAGTCCCGGTTCCACGGTTGTAGGTGAAGCTGCAGCGGCTTTAGCATCAGCATCAATAATATTCAAAGAAACCGATCCTACATATGCTGCAAATTGCTTAAAACACGCAAAAGAGCTTTTCTCTTTTGCAGACACTACCAGAAGCGATAAAGGTTATACTGCAGCAACCAATTTCTATACTTCCCATAGCGGATTTATAGATGAATTAACATGGGCTGCTATATGGTTATATATGGCAACAGAGGATCAGTCATACCTTAATAAAGCTGAGTCCTACGAACCTCAATGGCAAAGAGAAAACCAGTCCACCGATCTCAAATTCAGATGGGGAATGTGCTGGGATGATAAGCTTATGGGATGTTTCCTTTTGCTTGCTAAATTAACAAATAAAGATGTATATAAGGAAGCTATTCAAAGGCATTTGGATTGGTGGTCTGTTGGAACAGGCGGTTCACGTATAGCTTATACAGCTAAGGGGCTTGCATGGTTAACTACATGGGGTTCCTTAAGGCATGCATCCACCACAGCATTTTTGGCAAGTGTCTATGCTGACTGGAGCGGATGTTCGTCAGACAAGGCAAAAATATATAACGATTTTGCCAAACAGCAGATAGACTACTGTCTCGGAAGCACAGGCAGAAGCTTCCTTACAGGCTTTGGAGAAAATCCTCCACAGCATTACCATCACAGAACAGCTCACGGTTCCTGGTATGATTCCATGAAAGTGCCTGAAAACCACAGACATACACTGATTGGAGCACTTGTTGGCGGACCTAAGAGTGCAGCAGACAATTCATACTATGACAAGATTGACGATTATGAATCAAATGAAGTTGCATGCGACTATAATGCAGGTTTTGTCGGTGCTTGTGCAAAGATGTATGAAGACTACGGCGGAACTTCAATACCTAATCTGACTGCAAATGAAACTCCTACGGAAGATGAGTTCTATGTAGAAGCAGCAATCAACAATCAGAGTGCAAACCATATTGAAATCAGAGCATTCCTTCTGAATAAATCTGCATGGCCTGCAAGAATGGGCGACAAGCTTTCCTTCAGATATTTTGTTGATTTGTCGGAAGTTATTGCTGCAGGTGCAAGTCCATCCGATATAAAAGTGTCGTCAAACTACAGTCAGGGCGGTACTGCAAAAGGTCTTACGCCTTGGGATGAATCCAAAAACATATATTACGTGACTCTAGACTTTACAGGAACAAAAATATATCCAGGCGGTCAGTCACAGCATAAACATGAAATTCAGTTTAGATTATCGGCCCCCGAAGGAACAAGCTACTGGGACAACAGTAACGACTTCTCGTTTAAAGGAGTGTCAAAAGATTCAAACGGAGCTGTAAAAGTAACAAATATGCCTGTATACGATAACGGAGTATTGGTTTACGGTATGGAACCGGATGGCGGTACTCCTGCAACTCCAACTACTAAACCTACACCTACTTCAAGCGGCAATAAAGTATACGGGTATGTAAAACCAAGCTTTAACTATACAGAAAATCAAGCAGCAGCTGTACAATCCGGATTTAAGGTTGAGTTAGAAGGCACATCTTTAAGTGCAGTTACAGATGAGAATGGTTATTTTGAAATTACCAATGTGCCCGGAAACAAGGTATATACCCTTGTAATAAGCAAAGATGGATATCTTGCGAGAAAGGCTTCAATTACAGTTAACGGTAATAAAGAAATTTCCTCAAAAACTGCACCTATTGACATATGGGCAGGTGACATTCCTGTAAACGGTGTACAGAATAATACCATCAATATGGCCGATGTCATAGAAATAGCAAAATCCTTCGGTAAGACATCTTCTACATCAGGTTTTATGTCGTCTGCAGACTTTAATAAGGATAATACCGTCAACATGGCCGATGTTATTATACTTGCTGTAAACTTCAACAAAACACAGGCGGATTACCCAGAATTATAATAAGTGATTTTAATCTTTATTAGAACCATATAATATTTTTAGGGATACCCAATTCTAAAATTAAACGATTGGGTATCCCTTATTTAATGTAGAAATAAAATTTAACAAAAAATTTATTTCTTCTTGGTAATTATTAATATAAAATATTATTGAAAATTTATAAATAAAATTTATATTCTAAGGGGGAGATTCAATGAAAGCCAAAAAAAAGGTTAGCAAATGTATAAGCTTAGCTTTGTCCATCATTATGGTGCTAAGTATGCTTTCTACATTTAACCTTGCATCATTCGCAGTCGACAGCAACGACTACAACCTTGTTGAAAACGGCGATATGGAAAATGGAACAAATTGGTGGCATAGTAATGGAGGAGGAAGTCTCACATCTGCCACAGATGTAAAACACAGCGGAAGTTCCAGCATTAAAACAAACGGAAGGACCAATGGATGGAACGGTGTAGCCCAAGTGCTTACCGACAACCAAAGGGAAAATCCTCAGGTTGGAAAGACATACCATGCTTCTGCATGGGTTATGTTTGACTCAGATAATTCATCTGAGGTAACATTCAAGTTATCAATAAAAAGAAATGACGGTACTGAAGACAAATATGACAACATTGCTCAGGCAACTGTTTTGAATGGAGAATGGACCCTTATCGAAGGTAACTATACCCTTCCTAAAGATACCGATATTTCCAAAGGTGTACAAATATATATTGAAACTACAGAGTCCGATTCCTTTGTAGATTTCTATGCAGATGATGTAAGCTTTACATTGGTAGGGTCTTCATCTAACGAGAAATTAATTGCATTGACATTTGACGACGGACCTGACAAAATCCTTACGCCTCTTGTGCTGGACAAGCTTGAAAAATATAATGTTCCGGCAACATTCATGATGGTTGGAAGCAAAATTGGCGAAGACACAAAAGATGTTATAAAAAGAGTTATTGATTTGGGCTGTGAAATAGGCAACCATTCATGGAGCTATGCCGATATGGCAAATATGACTTTTGAAGAGATTAAAAAGTCGGTTGATGACACTACATATGCTATTGAGCAGTATTCAGGGACAAAACCATTGTTTTTCCGTCCGCCCAATCTTTCAGTAAGCGATACTATGTTCGATGCAATCGACATGCCTTTTGTTAGCGGAATTACTGCGAACGACTGGGATCAATCAACAACTGCAGAGCAAAGAGCAGCTGCCATATTAAACAATGTACGAGACGGTTCAATAATACTTCTTCACGATGTTCAGCCTCTACCCCACCCTACACCTGAGGCTCTTGATATAATAATTCCTGCACTCCTTGAACAAGGTTACAAATTTGTAACATTAAGTGAATTATTCAACAAAAAGGGAGTTGCATTAGACCCCGACGATAAAACAATGTATGTAACCGTAGGCGTTGATACTCCTACAATAGTAGGTAAAGATATCGTCAACAACGGTGATTTCGAGGACGGAATAAATTGGTGGTACGGCAGGGGATCTGCTTCAATAGAAGCTGTTAAAGATGAGTCCGGTAACGGTACTTCTGTATTAAAAGTTACCAGTAGAAAAAATGGATGGGAAGGTGCTGCCCAGAATCTTGTGGGAAATGAAAAGGGCGATCCCGTTCCAGGTGTCGAATACACAGGAACTGCATGGGTTATGTACAATGGTGAAAATGCACCAGACACAATGACATTTAAACTCAGTGTTGAATGGAATGACGGTACGGATACACATTGGGATCAGGTAAGTCAACTGACTGTTAATAAAGGAGAATGGACAAAGCTTGAAGGCACTTATACAATCTCTTCAAATGCTGCTCTTTACGAAGGTATTCACCTTTATGTAGAAACCAATGAAGGAGCGGCAGCTGATGATGAAACATGCATTGACTTCTATCTGGACAATGTAAGCTTCAAATCAAAAGGAACTGTAGAAGAAATCGTATTTGACTTCGACCCTAATGCAATATCACTTCGCAGCGTATTGGATGAATATTTCCCCATAGGAGCTGCTATAAGGCCCGACATGACTGAGCATCCTGTATATGTCGAATACCTTAAAAAACATTACGCAAGCGTAACTGCCGAAAACGTAATGAAACCAATAGAAATTCAGCCTGCTGAAGGCAAATTTACATTTGAAAATTCAGATAAGATAGTTAACTTCGCAATGGAAAACGGTATGCTTGTAAGAGGACATGCATTCGTATGGCACAGTCAGGTTCCCGATTGGCTCTTCACTGATCCTGACGATTCAAGCAAGCCTGCTTCAAGGGAAAAGCTTCTTGAAAGGCTGAAAACCCATATGGAAACATTCATGACAAGATATAAAGGTATGATTCATACATATGATGTAGTAAACGAAGTTATATCCGATGGTGAAGGACTCCGCGATTCAAAATGGAGATCAATTGTCGGAGATATGGACGGAGACGGAATTGATGATGACTATATCATTGAAGCATTCAAGTATGCACTTGAAATAGCCGAAAAAATCGGTGACAACGATGTAAAATTCTGTATAAATGATTACAGCCTTGAGTCCAACTCAAGAAAATTAGATGCTTTTTATGAAACCGTTAAACGTATTTTAGAAGCAGGCATTCCGGCAGATAGACTTGTTGCGGGATTCCAGATGCACATAAGCTCTTATGGACCTTCAATGGAGCAAATTAAAGAATCTATTGAAAAAATTGCTTCATTAGGCGTGAAGATTCAAGTAACTGAGCTTGATGTTTCTATCTACAAAAACGATACTGAAGAGAAAAAGGCTGCAACAGACGAGATTTTAGCTGCACAGGCAAAAAGATACATGGATTTATTTGATTACTTCAAAAAAGCAGCTAAAAAAGGCATTATCGACTCAGTTACATTGTGGGGAACCGATGACGGTATGTCATGGAAAAATGACTTCCCAATACAAGGTAGAACTGATGCTCCTCTCTTATTCAACAAAAGGCTTCAAGTAAAACCTGCATTTACTGCAATAACAGATCCTGACAGTTTACCTGTTTACAGGAAAGAGATTAACACTTACAAAGGCTCACCTTCCATAGGACCAAATGACATTGACATATTATGGAGCACAATTACTCCTGTTGATGTGACACAAGCCGTATATGGTCCGGAAGGAACAACCGCAAGTGTTAAAACAATGTGGGATAAAGATAATCTTTACATTCTCGCACAGGTTGCCGACAATACTGTAAGTTCAAAAGACAATCTTGAGATTTTCATAGATAAAGATGAATCTTCACCGGAAGATAATATTCACATTACAATAACTCCTGATGATGAAGTATACTATGCAAAAAGAGATGATAACGGTTATACAGTTCAGATTGCCGTTCCTATTTCAGGTTTCGCTCCTAAAAAAGGTGACAAACTGGCAATCGATTTCAGGGTAAATGACTATACTGAAGACGATACATTGTCCTCAGTCATTGTTTGGAACGACTACAAAAACAATTTAGACACCGATACTTCAGGTTACGGCTATGTTGTATTGGGCAATGAAGCAAAACTTATTCAGGTTAAAAAGGGAACTCCTGTCATTGACGGTGTCGCAGAAGGCCTCTGGGACGATGTTGAAGCGACAACTACAGACGTTTGGGTAGCAGGTTCATCGGGCTCCACTGCAAAATTCAAGATTCTCTGGGATGACAGCAATCTTTATGTTCTCGCAGACGTAACCGATAAACTCCTTAGCAAAGCAAGCTCAGACGCTTATCAGCAGGATTCCATAGAAATATTCTTAGATCAGAACAATGCAAAAACTGTTGCTTATCAAGCAGACGACTATCAAATAAGAATCAACTTTGATAATGAAACAACATTTGACCATGGAAAACCTGAGGGCTTCCAATCTGCTACATCACTGACATCCAACGGTTATCTGGTAGAAGCTCTAATTCCATTAAATGCAATAATTCCTGAGGCAGGCAAAGTATTAGGCTTTGACCTACAGGTTAATAATGATGAAGACGGCAATGGATCAAGGGACAGTGTAAGCATATGGTGCGATGCTTCCGGTAACTCCTGGCAGAACATATCCGGCATAGGCAATATCATACTTATTAATGAAGCTGCAACAGTACCTACTCCTACAACTAAACCTACTGCTACTCCGACTAATACGCCGGTATCTAACAGTGGTAGCCAAGGCGGTGGAATTGTGGTGGTATCAACTCCTACACCAACACCAACTTCTACCCCAACTACTGCTACAACAACACCAACTGCAACACCTACACCAACTACTTCACCAACTGCAAGTGCAACAATTGCACCGGTTTCTCCTAAGCCGGCTGTAGGTTTTACAGACATCTCAAATCACTGGGCTAAAGAATATATTACTGCACTGATAGAAAAAGGAATTATTAGCGGTTACACAGACGGAACAATCAAGCCTGATAAAAATATTACCAGAGCTGAACTTACCGTTTCCATAGTAAAAGCATTAGGGCTTGAGCCTTTAGATGATGCCAAGGTTGATTTTAAAGATGCAAAAGACATACCTTCATGGGCATTAGGCTATATTGCAGTGGCAAATCAAAATGGTATAATACTGGGTAATGCCGATAATACTTTAAGTCCTAATAAGGAATGCAGCAGGCAAGAAGCTATTACAATAATTATGAGAGGCTTTAAGCTGGGCGAATCCGATAGTGAGCTTAAATTTAAAGATACCAAGGACATCCCAAGCTGGGCATACAAGTTTATTGCTAAGGCTACCGAGTTAGGTCTTATCAATGGGTACCCCGACAACACATTTAGACCCGGCAAGAATATAACAAGAGCAGAATTGTTTACTATATTGTATAAATGCACAAATATAAATGTAAATGCAAACGAAAATGCTAATGAGAATGCAGATGAAAGTGCTAATTAAGCTTCATTAATTTATTAAGTTGAAAATAGCCGGTTGCACAAATTCAGCAACCGACTATTTTTCTTTTGTATATAATTCATTTAATATTCATGCCTTGGCTACCACTGCAAACTCCTTTGATTTATTATCAAATCCTTTTCCTGCAACATCTGAAAATATATCTGTCACTCTTAAACCACTCTCAGCAAACTCCGATTTTATGGAATCCACACTAAAGCACTGGAACCAATTGTATATAACCCGTTTACCCTTCTCTTCAATGATTGTATACTTTTCCAGAATAAGCTTCTCCATATCATACTTAAATGTATTAACAAAGCAATAATAATCATCAGGCGACCAAAATTTATTAAGATGGTTGAAATCATATGTTGAGTTTTCTTGATATTCATTATAATAATTATAAGAATATACATCCAATATTATGGAACCTCCAGGCTTTAAAAGACTGCGAAATATGCCTAGAAGCTTTTTCCTCTGCATTGGGCTTAAGGCAGTATAATCACACATTATCATTGTTATAAGATCATATTTTTCACTTGAATCAAACTTAAGATAATCGCAATATATGTAATTTATATTAAGATTGTTTCTTGCCGCTTCTTTTTTAGCATATTCAAGAGAATTACGGGAAAAATCGACTCCTGTAACTTTTGCTCCTGTCTTGGCAAAACGGGATGTGTATAGACCCGGACCGCAGCCAAAATCTATTATGCTCATGCTGCTGTCTATATTAAAATACTCAACCATCCATTGGACTGATTTATCAATAAACCCAATATTTCTAGAAGCTGCATCAACAGATTGGTCAAGATGGAACTCCAGCATCTTTCGCGATGTATAATCATTTGTCCATAGCTCAGGTGCGGTATAAAACTCAAATGGCTTTGGCTTTTTATTTATTTCCTGCAATTCATAAAACATAAAGTCCCTCCTAAAAACACTCATAAATAAAACAGTTACAGCAACATTCAGCCATAACTGTTTTTATCGTAATTCCCTGACATAAACAATCGTTGAAAAACATTGAACTTCAACTAAAACTCAGCGGAATTAACCGTTCTAGGGAATGATACTACATCTCTTATATTTGACATACCTGTAATATACATTATGGCTCTTTCAAAACCGAGTCCAAAACCGGCATGCTTTGTGCCTCCATATTTTCTTAAATCCAGGTACCACCAATAGTCATCCTTATTAAGTCCCAACTCATCCATTCTCTTTTCAAGATAATCAAACCTTTCTTCCCTCTGGCTTCCTCCAATTATCTCTCCTACTCCCGGTACTAAAAGGTCCATAGCCGCAACTGTCTTGTTATCGTCATTAAGCCTCATGTAGAAAGCTTTGATATCCTTTGGATAATCGGTAACAAATACAGGCTTTTTAAATATTTGCTCCGTAAGATATCTTTCATGCTCTGTCTGCAGGTCTGCTCCCCATTCCACCGGATATTCAAATTTGTCCTTTACCTTCTTTAAAAGCTCTATTGCCTCGGTATATGTGACATGTGCAAACTTGGAACTTACTATATTATTGAGCCTGTCAAACAATGTATTGTCAACAAAACTATTGAAAAACGCCATTTCCTCCGGTGCATTTTCCATGCAGTAGTTGATTATATATTTAAGCATATCCTCTGCAAGCTCCATGTCATCTTTAAGGTCTGCGAAAGCAATTTCCGGTTCAACCATCCAAAACTCGGCTGCATGCCTTGCAGTATTGGAATTCTCAGCCCTGAATGTCGGTCCAAATGTATAAATATTTCTGAAAGCCATACAATATGTTTCACCTTCTAATTGACCGCTTACAGTGAGATTCGTTTCCTTTCCGAAGAAGTCCTGTTTAAAATCAACTGCACCCTCTTCGGTTCTTGGCAGGTTATTTAAGTCAAGTGTAGTCACTCTGAACATTTGTCCTGCACCTTCAGCATCACTGCCGGTTATAATGGGAGTATGAACATACACAAAGTCTCTTTCTTGAAAAAATTTGTGAATTGCATAAGCTGCTAAAGACCTTATTCTGAAAACTGCAGAAAAAGTATTTGTCCTAGGCCTAAGATGTGCGATAGTCCTCAAATACTCAAAAGTATGCCTTTTCTTTTGAAGCGGATAATCGGATGTTGACAGACCTTCAACCTGAATGCTGCTTGCTTTTAACTCAAATGGCTGTTTTGCATTAGGAGTTTCAACCAGCTTTCCGCAAACAATAATTGAAGACCCTACAGGTATCTTTGTAATCTCTTTGAAGTTAGGGATATTGCCATCTTCAAAAACAATTTGAAGGTTCTTAAAGAAAGACCCATCATTAACCTCAATAAAACCGAAAGTCTTAGAATCTCTTAATGTCTTAACCCAACCTGATACTGTTATATCCTTGTTTACGTAATCCTGAGTCTGCCTATACAGACTTTTAATCATTGTACTTTTCATGTTATCCATTAACCCCTTTGTTAATTGATATTTTAACCTTTATTTTATATTTAATTCACTAAAATAATTAAATATATTATATGCGATTAATCTTTTATAATAGCTTTATATTTGCCTCTTCGCAAACCTTAATCATTGAATCCGGCCATATAGACGCCTGTACTTCACCAATATGAGCTTTTTTCATAAAGAACATGCAAAGCCTTGATTGTCCAATGCCACCTCCAACAGTATAAGGAAGCTTTCCGTCCATTAAATCCTTATGGAATTTGAGACCTTTTCGTTCTTCACAGCCAGCCTCCCTAAGCTGTTTTACAAGGGAATCCTCGTCTACTCTTATTCCCATTGATGATATTTCAAAGGCTCTGTTCAAAACAGGATACCACAAAACAATGTCTCCGTTAAGTTCCCAGTCATCATAGTCAGGAGCTCTTCCATCATGCTTGATTCCGGACTTTAAAAGGCCTCCTATTTTCATTACAAATACAGCCTTTTTTTCCCTTGCTATCATATCTTCCCTTTCCTTAGGAGAAAGTTCAGGGAACATATCTTCAAGCTCCTGGGTAGTAATGAAGCTTATTTCATCAGGCAATATTTGGGGAATTTCAGGATGCATTTCACAAACAAAGTCTTCTGTTTTCTTAACCACACCATAAATTTTTCTTACAATGCTCTTTAATGTATCAACATTTCTATCTTTCTTTTCCAATACAAGCTCCCAATCCCACTGGTCAACATAAATAGAGTGAAGATTATCGAGATCTTCATCCCTTCTTATGGCATTCATATCGGTATATAATCCCTCGCCAACCTTAAAGTCGTATTTACTGAGAGCCATACGCTTCCATTTTGCAAGAGAATGCACCACTTCTACAGTATCCCCGCCAATCCCCTTAACATCAAAAGCAACCGGTCTTTCTACCCCGTTAAGATTATCATTCATTCCCGTTTCAGGCTTAATGAACAAAGGTGCTGAAACCCTGCTTAAATTAAGTGCTTTAGCAAGCTCGCTTTCGAAATAGTCTTTTATCCTCTTAATAGCGGTTTCCGTTTGCTTTACATCTAAAATGGGATTATATTTTTCAGGTATAATAAGTCTGTCATTTTTATCCGCCACATTATTTCCTCCTCAACGTACTAAATAGTCAATTCACATTATATCATCGTTTTAAATGTATTTCCACAAAAAGGTGAAATAAAGTAGACAGGCTGCATTCATAAAATTCTTATGATGCAGCCTGATATATGTTCATCCTTAAAGACTTATATTATTATTTTTCAATATTCCTAAGCCTTTTGTCAATACAAAATATTACTTTATCAGTTAATTATTACATATATCTTAATACAGTGCGGGATAGTCGGCTGACGTTTTATTGAAGTTTTTAGCAAGAATAATTACATCCGACATATTTATGCTGTTATCCCTATTAAAATCTGCATAATCCATGTATCCTGTATCGGTAGATACCTTATTGAAAGCTTTCGCAAGTTCTATAACATCTGCAATATTAATAGTACTGTCCTGAACATTCTTTATAGGCAAATCGCCTGCAAACATATCCAGTGGGGCAGTTTTACCGGCTATTTCCTTATTGCCGTTTACGGCAACTGACTTGATAGTTCTTTCAAGATACCCTGTCTTACTGATTTTGATGTCATATGTTTTGTTTGCGGGAACATTTTTAATCTCAAAATACCCATTTTCATCAGTAAATGCACTTAATGCCGTTCCATCAAGCTCAACCTTGAAATCTGCCAAAACACTGCTGCTTGTAAAACTGAATGCAGGCTTTATATAACCCGATACTGTAGAACCTGAGCTGCTTCCTGTTGGTGTAGGCGTAGGAGTTGAAGTCGGTATAGAAGAAGTTGGTTTTGTTGGTGTAGGTGTAGATTTTGTCGGTGTTTCACCTTCAACAAATTCACTTAACGATATACCGTTTTTACCCAACGGTATTTTATGATCCAATCCAACAAACTTACCTTCACTATTCGTCCATAATGTAGGCAGCAAATAGTTGTCATATTTATTATCATTCCACTTAAGGTCTCTTCCGCCTTCAAAAGGTGTTCCTTCGTCACGGGTAAACAAACCGCCTGTATCTGCCGAGTCAATATTGATGCACCAGAAAGTATGATGAAGCTGATACTTGTTTTCTATAATATAATCTCTCATGCATCTTAAATATTTTTTGTTGAGGTCGAGAAGCTTATCTCCGCCTTCCGTAAGTCCTCCCCATTCACCGAGCAGCAAAGGAGAAATACCTTCTTCCATAATATAAGCCCAGTTATCTCTCCAGCATTCTTCATAGAGTATCTTTTTAGCTTGTGCATCGTTGGCAGTAACAAAATCCCCTTTAAACCACTCCTGCTCATATACCAAAGGACCATAGTCATGAGGTGAATATACAAGCTGCTTCTGATATTTTCCGAGATTTATGGGATAATCCCTAACACCTCTTAAATTGCCGCCCCACCAGTTACCGTAATAATCATTAGTTCCTGTCCATGGGCTTGTATCCACTTGCTCATCATCCCATTTTCCGTCTTTGGGATATATTTCAACTCCTTCAACAAATATCAAAACATTAGGATGTACGTCCAATATTGCTAATGCTGTCTCCTGAGCCACTCTCTTCCAGTTTGTAGCTCTGTTTGAATCATCCCATATAGCACTCTGGGATATTATCTTGAGCGTTCCTGAATTGGTATGGGGCTCGTTTTTAAGGTCAAACCCTATTATGGTATCATCATTTTTAAAATGATTAGCTGCCCATACCCAAGCAGATTTAAATATTTCTTCAGTAATGGCACCCTTGAACCATAGCGGATGGTTATGTCCCATATTATCTGTTTCTGCACTATGTACATCAAGTATAACTTTGATTCCTACCCTTTTAAAGTTTTCCAGCATGAAGTGAAATAATTCGTAACTGTTCAATCCTGCCAGTGCTTCGTTATTGTAGCTGGTATCGGTCGACATGGGATACTGACCCTTGCTCCATGCATATAACAATTCAGTCGCGATAGGCAATCTCACCACATTTATACCTTTATCTGCCACTATTTCAATATCTTTCACAATATTGCTGTGATAAGAATCCAAAAGCATCATTTCCCTACAATTAAATCCAAACCAATTGGCACCGGTTAACCATACTTTTTTGCCATCCTTGTCCACAATGTTTGTACCTTCAACGTGAAGCCAGTCATCACCTTGCTCTGCAACATCATCAGCTGAAGTTGTCATTCCATAAGGTATGGCTGATGAAATTAGAAGCGTCACCAATGATAAAATTATAAACTTTTTCATTTTACTTTTTCCCCCTAAACTACCGTTTAATAAAATAATAATTTCTTGCAGCATTTCTCTTTATGGAATTTGTATAATGAATAGAATTGCATATTTCAATAGATAGATATTTATATATAAATACGACGGAGAAATGGATAGTTTTTTATTGAGTAAATGCAATATAATTAAATTAAAGCCCTATTTTTAGTAATTTTCCTTGTCACCTCCACAAAATATTTATTTTATATACTTTTTAATAAAGTCATTTTAAAAATACATTATTAAAATATTTGATGTAATATATATCAATAATATCATAAAATTTTCTTAAGTACAATAAACGAATGATTATACAAATTCAGATGCTTGAGCTTCTTTTTGAGCATTATAAATGTCTTAAACCATCACAAAATTAAAAAGGCTCATTATGAATAACAAGCCCTTTTAATTCTTCTATTCTTTAAACAGATATCAAGTTATAATTCTACATTCAACAGACTTGCCATAGCCAATCCCGTCATAATCATCTATGTATTCCGGGATTTCAACATCCTGAGCTTCCGGACCGATTAAATTGTATTCATCCCAACCATTGCCCCAATTCATTCCGATTTTCGTTCGGTCCATTATTTCAAGATCAAATGCATCTAACGAATTATTATCAATATCCAATTCAGAATTATTATCATATTCTTCACTTAAATATTGCTCAGGTTCACTGTCTTCATCATACTCATCATAAAAGGAATCTTCCTGCACTTCTTCTGCATAGCTGTCATTAAAGCCACTTTTATAAATGTTCTCATAGTCATAGCTATCTTCATAGTCGTTTTCATAATCATCATCGTAATCGTTTTTATAATCTTCCCGTTCATTTTGACCATCTTTAAAGTCATTCCCGTCAATATCTTCCTTATCCTCATTTTCTACTTTTTCATAAATAAGTTCTTTATCTGCTTTTTCATTTTCTACTTTTTCATTTTCTACTTTTTCTTCATTGGTTTCATATTCTTTTTCAACAATGTCTTCATTATCTTCACTGTTGTTATTATCGCAATCCACTTCATCATAGTTTTCTTTACAGCTGTTTTCATCATTGGAATAAACATTTTCATCTTTGGATTCCATATCTTTGCCAAAGTCCTCATTATCAATTTCACTTATTGTTGTCCATGAAATCTTCTTAAAATTGTCCATATTATCTTGTTCATTTTCACAATTAACTTCGTCACAAGTATTTCTTGCTTCATTCATCTGTTTATTCAGTATTTTTGAATTTTGTGAATGACTAAAATATGTTCCAAGACACCTTTTTAGCATATTCTCATTCCACTGTATTTTATTGGCATTATTATTTGTATATGATTTATGTATCTCGTCTTCTTTCACAATATCTTTAATAGAAGCCTGCAAATTTGTATCTTCTGTATTTTGATATGTATTTTGGGTAATATCCTCTGTCGTACCTTCCGATTCCTCTACCTTATGGGATATATCCTGTATTTTTTTTGCAACCGTATTATTCCGATTATATTCCTGCAATGCTCTTCCAAGACACTTTCTTTCCATCTCTCTATTCCAGCGGATATAATTTGTTCTCATTTTCAATCCACATCCTATCAAATTTTAACATGCATAAATCAATCATAAACTAATTGATTTTACATATATTATTTTCTATGTAAATATTATATATTTTTTCTTAAATTTATGTTCCTATGGTGATTTAAACATTTTTATAACCCTTCTTTCAATGAAGTTATTGTGCCTATTGAATCACAATTTTCTATAATAACATTAGATACAAAATATTAAGGAACATAATGTAACAAAAATAATGACTTACGCATAGCATTATTAGTGTATATAAAAAAACTTCCTCAGAGAGGATGTAATGGAGGAATTAAAATGGAACAGACTACTAGTCATGTTGTATGTACAAATTCGTCAGTACTTAACTCAACTACTCTATTAGCTTCACCCAGTCAACCAAAGAAAGTCGAAGTGATCTTGTCAATATTACTTGACACATTTTTCTCGAACACTTTGTGGTTTTT